>CAMATV010000052.1 GCA_945861235.1 Opitutus sp. GAS368 | reverse complement strand
TGTCGTTCGTCGGCATCACCGTCGTGGTTGAGCGACTCCTCTTCATCATCCGCGAGAACGGCACCCGCGAAGCGGAAGCGGTCGAGAAGATGCTGGAATTGGTCGAGAAGCGCGACATCGAGGGAGCGCTCGCGATCGGCAAGAAGAGCAAAGATTTTATCGCCCGCATCTTGGTTTACACGCTAAACAACAAGGAATATTCAATGTCCAATGCCTTTGTCCGTGCTTCTGGACAAGAGCTCGGGCGCTTCAGTCAAGGTATGGCAACTCTGGACACCGTCATCACGGCGGCACCTATGTTGGGTCTTCTCGGAACGGTTACGGGTATGATGAAGACGTTCGGCGCCCTCGGCGGCGGCAATCTCGCCGCCGCGTCCGGTGCAATCACCGGCGGCGTGGCCGAAGCGTTGATCGCCACGGCGGCCGGTCTCTTGATCGCCATTATGGCACTGCTCCCATTCAACTATCTCAACGCCCGCACCGAGCAGGCGAAACAAGAAGTCAGTGACGCCTCCCACGCTCTCGAAATCCTCGTTAAGAAGTCCGAGACCAATGCTCAGTTCGGTCGCTGAGTTCCGCACCCCGTTCTCGGTAAATTAGCCACTCCAGTCACCCTCCACTATGTCCGGATCATCAGGCGGTAATAGCGGCGGCAAGAAAAAGGCGCGCATTGAGATCATCCCTCTCATCGACGTCATTTTCTTCCTGCTCGCCACTTTCGTGTTGTTCACGCTTTCGCTGAACACACCCCAAGGTGTGCCCGTGGTTCTCCCGCAGGCGGATAGTGGAGTCGAACGTGAAACCGCCGGCACAGCCACGGTCTCAGTCACCGAGCAAGGCAGCCTCGCTTGGGATAAAGAATTCGTCGACCTCAACGAATTTCTTAACCGTCTAAAGGCCTATTACGTTTCGAATCCAGAGGGACGCATCCTGATCAATGGCGATGATAACGCACCCTTCAATCAGGCCATTTACGTCTTCGACGAAGCCCGCAAGGCTGGCTTCAAAAAGATATTTATCGAGACGCAGGTTCGTGCGATTAACCGCTAACCCTTCGGGCAGAATCAATCCCCCCACTTTACTTCTATGTCCGGATCAAGCTCACACGTAGATGATGGCAAGAAAAAGGCGCGCATTGAGATCATCCCTCTCATCGACGTCATCTTCTTCCTTTTGGCGACGTTCGTATTGTTCACCCTCTCGCTGAATAAAATCGCTTCGATCCCGGTCGATCTCCCCGTGGCGAACCCGAACAGCCAGCCCAATCCCAATGATCCCACCGTCTACCTGCAGGTGTCCGACTCGGGGAATTGTTATTGGAAGCAGGGCGTGGGTTCGGCCCCAGAATTAATTACGGTCGCCGAAATTGCGCCGCGTCTAGCCGACTACAAGAACCGTGAAGCCAATCCCCGCGTGCTCGTGCAGGGCGACAACAAAGCCCGCTTTGGGGCTGCCGTCCTTGCTCTTGATGAGATTCGCAAGGCTGGGATCGCCCAAGTATCCGTTCAAACCACCGTCCAGCCCACGGGTAAATAACCTCCGGAACTTTTCCCATGCGTAGCGACCTCATCCTAGGAGTTTTTCTGTCAGCGTTCATCCACGGGGGAATCTTTTTCGGCGAAATGCTGATCAAGTTCGAACCGAAGGCCAAGCCCGTCGCCCAGGAGGCACCCAAAGTCCTGCTGATCGAAATGCCCAAACTCGAACCCGATGAGCCGGAAAAAGTCGAGGTCACGGATGAACCGATCAAGCCGATGGACTTAGCGCCACCCATGCTCACGGACGTGCCCCAAATCGTGACCGATACATCATTCGTCCAGAAGGTCCAACCCCCGCCACCCGAAGGAATGCGCCCGGCCGTTGGCGTCCTGACGATTCCCGGGGACCGCGATACGTCCCAATTCCGAGGTGCCGCCGTGTTTGACCCGTCCATGCTCGACAACCAACCGGTCCCGCGCTTGCAAGGTCGCCCGACCTACCCCTTCGAGATGCGCCGTGCAGGTATCGCGGGAGAGGTCGTCGTCGACTTCATCGTCGATGCCAACGGCGATGTCCAAAATGCGTTTGCCGTCAAAATGTCGCAGCGCGAATTTGAATCTGCAGCCGTGCAAGCTGTATCTAAATGGAAATTCAAACCCGGACGCAAAGGCGGCCGGAACGTCAACACGCACATGCAGGTGCCCATCGTCTTCACCCTTAACGAGGATTAATCCATCCCGTGACTGCCTCATTCTTTACCTCCCTCCCTTTTCAAGCTCGCCCGGCGAAAATTGCTCTGACGCTCGCACTCGCATTCGCGGTGTTCACGTCGGGAGCGTCCTCCGCCCAGACACCGCCGCCACCGCGGCCACCGCAACCTCCGAGCCTGAGCGAAAAAGTCAGCGCTGAAATCCAAAAGCTCAAACCACTCCAAGACGCAAAAAATTGGGACGGAATGATCGCTCTCCTCGATGCGGTGGTTCCTACGGTGGGCCCCGCTAGTTATGATCTAGCCTTCATTCAGGATATGCGCGCCCGGCTCTTGGCCGGCAAAGATCAATGGGCTAAATCCGCGGAGACGATGGAGATCGCACTCCAACTTTCGGATGCCAGTTCCCCGAAATTCTTCGATAAAAACAAGACGCTGGAGATGGTCTTGTTTCTAGCCCAAATCAACTATCAGGAAGCCACCACCGTCAAAGTTCCTGAGACGCAGCGTAAGTACCTCGCGAAAGCTTCCGAGTTCATCAAACGCTGGCTGACGACTGCCCCCAAGCCTACACCCGAAATCATGTCGTTTTACGCGACAATTTTGCTCCAACAGGCCGTCGCCGACCCCAAAAACGTCAATCAAGAACTCCTCCAGCTAGCGCGGGCTGAGATCGATAAACTTTTCCAATCCTCGATTCGTCCGAAGGAAAATCTTTACTTCCTTCTCTTGGCTGTCCTGCAACAAGGATCCGATGTTGCCCGCTCCGCTGAAGTATTGGAGCTGATCGTCAAACAGTTTCCGACGAAGAAAGACTATTGGCCCCAGCTCTGGGCAAGCTATCTGAACCTCGCCTCGGACAAGAATAATGACGAGTCGACATCGCGGCCGCATTTCATTCGCGCAATCAACACCGTTGAACGAGCCCAAGCGCAGGGCTTCATGAATACGCCCAAAGATAACTTCAATTTGGTCAGCCTCTACATTCAAGTTAACCAATTCGGCAAGGCGACTGACCTCTTATATGCGGGCCTCAAGAGCGGCGGTATCGAAAATGATCCAAAAAACTGGATCTATCTCGGTTATTACTACCTACAAATTAACCGAAATCTCGACGCACTGGCGGTGCTGAAAGAAGCAACGAAGCTCTTCCCCACAAACGGCCAGTTCGACCTCCAGATCGGTGAAATCTACCGGCAAGATGAAAAAATGAAGGACGCGCGTCAGCATTACCGCGAAGCCCTGCGCAAAGGTGGCCTCGAACGGCCCTATGCCGTGCACACCCTCTTGGCCAACGTTTCCTACGAGGTTGAGGACTTCGACGAGGCACTCAAGTCGATCGTCCAGGCCGAGGCACTCAGTGATCCGAAAAAAGAAAAAGACGCCTACCTGGCTCGTCTAAAGGATGCAATTTTGGCAGCCATCGCTGATCGTGACAGTTCAAAATCGCCCAAAAGCCTCTGAGTACGTCCACCCCCTCTCTCTTAAATTCTAAAATGAAGAAGAAATACCTATATGTTCTCCCACCATTGATCGGACTTGTGATCTTTGGTACGGTTTACTGGCAATACAGCTCCGGATATGAAGCTCGTTTGGCTGAAGGTGAACGCAAGGCGCGCGCCGTCATCGAAGCCAAGCTCGCCGAGGATGCTCGCGGCCGGGAAAAGGCCGTGCGAGACGCTCTCGCCTCCCAAGAGAAGCGCAAAATCGATAAGGCCGCTAACGAAAAAAAGGATCTCGCGGACAAAGAGATGCGCGAAAAAGCCATGCAGGCAAAATTTCGGGCTCAGCGCGAAACCGACAAACTCGAGCAACAAGCCAAACGCCTCAAAAAGGAGATCGACGAAGAAAAGAAGGAAATTGAAAAAATCGAAGCCGATAAGAAACGCTCGGTTGAGGAGGTCGCTTTCCAACGTGAATACGTGAAAAAGGCCGAGGCCAATACCCGCAGTCTTGCCATCGTTCTGGATCGGATCGCCGCCGCCGATGTGGCCGCTGAAGCCGCCGCCAAAGCTGCTGCCGCTGCTGCTGCCGCTGCTGCCGCTGCCGTCAAAAAATAACCCAATAAATTCTCCCCATGAAAAAATGGATGTATATCATTTTCCCAGGCGCCCTGCTCGGGGCCTTTCTCATCTTTTTCTTCAGTCACCAAACGGAGACTGAAGCTAAAGAAAAATCGCGGTTGGCTACCGCCCAAAAAATCGAAGCCGACAAAGCTAAAATCAAGGCGGACAACGAACGGAAGGCGTCGCTCGACGCCAAGGAGCGCCAAGCCGCCCGCGAGAAAGAGGATGCGGACAAAATCGCAGCGAAGCTGGCCAAGCTCGCAGCGGCCGACAAAGAGGTAAAGGACGCAACCGACAAGTCGCTGGCTGAAGGTGATAAGGCCGGGAAAGAAGTCTCCAAACTCGACATCGATCTCGACACTCTCCGGAAGGCGAAGGACAAGGCGAACCGCGAAGCCTTTGAACTCGCGAAGCAGGTTGAGCTCGTAAAAGTTGCCAAGCGCAACGCGGAGTTCGAGATTCAACGTACCACCGAGATGATTTCCACCCGGGCGGCGAACAGTTCATTGACGCGCATGCCGCCTCCCCCACCCCTTCCTCCGATCGCCAAGTAATTCGGTAACGGAAAATTTTAATGACGAAAGACCCCGAGCGCGAGCTTGGGGTCTTTTTTATGCACATATCCTGACGGTGCATCGTAATCAACCGGGTGGGATCCCCTGGACGCAACCGCTCGCCCGGGGTCACCCCCTTTCCGGCATGCGTGAGTAGGAGTAAAGTCACGGGGTGGAAACATTACGAACGGCGGTGATCGATGCCGAAGCGAAACGAGATCGACGCGGACGACGCATCCTGCCGCCGGATCGAATTGAGGCACCTGTGAGGTCAATGACTTAACTCGGTGACGCGGGATCGCACTGCAAGGCCAAGCAGATTTACCGATACACTTTGGCCGAGTCACTTAGCCAAACGATGCAGTCGACCTCCGATGCAGCACGGGCGACAGGAGTGTCGCCCCTCCGCCCCTCCGACCCTCCGACGGAACGGCGACACTCCTGTCGCCGCTGGCGGTCACCAACAGGTATTACCGTTCCCGCTCGGGGTCGGCACCCGACTGCATCGTTACGTATCGGCTCAGGCCAGCGGCTTGAGTCCCGCCTCAATCTCTCGGCGGCGCGCCTCGAGGAACGGAGGCAGCGAAAGTTTTTCCCCAAGTTGATCGAGGGGCTCGTCCGCCGTAAACCCGGGTTCATCAGTCGCCAGCTCAAACAATATCCCGTTCGGCTCGCGAAAATAGAGACTCTGAAAATAGAACCGATTGACCGGACCACTCGAGCGCATCCCAAGTTCAACGAGCCGCTCCGCCCACGCGCCGTAGTCTTTCACGGTCGTGCGAAACGCGACGTGGTGCACGCTGCCCGCACCTTGCCGTGCACGCGGCATCTCCGGCTCCACGCCGACGTGGAGCTCCGCCGCTGCGCCACCCTCACCCATTTCGTAAACGTGCACCGTGGCCCCCGCAGTGATCGAGTAGTCCCGCACGCGTCGCATCTTCAGCACGTTCGTCAGTACCGCATCCGTCGGTGCCAACACAGGCACACTGAGCGTGATGGGCCCAAGCCCAAGCATTTGATGTTCCGCCGGCACCGGACTCTTCGCCCACGGGTGCGCCGGTTCGCGAGGCGCACGATCCACCACCAGCATGAACCGCTGCCCCTCGAAATCTTCAAAATCCAGCGTTCCGCGACCATCGTGCTGGACCACCTCGCCGTGACTCACCTTCAGCTCGCGAAATCGTGCCGCCCACCACGTGAGACTGGACTCGCTCGCGACGCGCAGCCCGGTGCGCGCGACACTGTTCGTGCCGCGGCGCTCCGGTGGCACCGGCCAGTCGAAAAATGTCAGATCCGTCCCCGGCGCGGCAATTCCGTCGGCGTAAAACAAATGATAGGCCGACACGTCGTCCTGATTCACGCTCTTCTTGACCAAGCGCATGCCGAGCGTTCGCGTATAGAACGCATGGTTGGCCGAGGCGTTCGCTGTGATCGCTGTGAGATGGTGGATTCCTGCGAGTTGCATTTGACCCAAACTGCACGCCAACTCCGTTTCGTCCAGTCACGCCAATTCTAGCTTTGCGATTGAGCAGGGATTCCCGGCAATCTCCCGCCCTTTCCCACCCAAAATATGAATCATCTCCGCCACCTCTCCCGCCGGTTCCCCAGGGCTGTCTTAGTCGCCGTGCTCTGTTCATTGCTCCCCACCGCGTTCGCCCAGATCGGACTCGGTGCCAAGGCCCCGGCCGACGCCGAAGTCCTGATCGACGGCAGCCGCAAGCTGCTCGACGACAAATGGACTTACTGGACGGGCCCCCGCTTTGCTTCGGCGATGCCGATCAAATGGAAGATCGTCGATGATCCCGTTGACCGCGGCACGGTTCTCCAGACCGACGATCCCGCCGCGGCTGGCGGTAAATACGGCTCCGCCGACATCGTGACCAAGAAAGCCTACCGCGACTTCCGGCTGCACATTGAATTCCTCATCACCAAAACTGGCGGCAACAGTGGCGTTTATCTCCAGAACCGTTACGAGATTCAGATCTGTGACAGCGACGCCACCAAGCACGGGATGGGCGCCGTCATTAACGAGACGCCGTCACCGTATTTCGCTTACAAGGGTCTCGGCCAGTGGAACTCCTACGATATCCAATTCCGCGCCGCCCGGTTTAAGGACGGGAAGCGCACCGAGCCCGCCATGGTCACACTCTATTTCAACGGCATCAAAGTGCACAGCAGCCAGACCATCAACCAAGTCTGGGGCGGCGCTAACTCCGGCCTCGATGGCGGTAACGACGGCGGCAAGGGCATCACCGACGTCCCCGGCGGGCTGAAGCTCCAATGCGAGGGCCACGACGTCCGCTATCGCAATGCGTGGATCAAGGAACTCGACCTCGTCCGCCCCAACACCGATTTCAAGAACTGATGCTCTCCTCTGGTCGGCGTTCACGGTCTGCATGAGCCGCGAGACCTGTTATCGGTGTTTTTGGCCGCAGGCTCACTGCTGGTGTCCTTCGATCCAACCAATGGAAACCCGCACCAAGATCGTGTTCTTGATGCACCCGAAGGAATTCAAGAAAGAGAAAGCCAACACCGGTCGGCTGACCCACCTTTGCCTTCCGCAGAGCGTGATTTACATGGGCATAGCCTTTGACGATCACGAAGAGGTCCAGGCCCTGATCACCGATCCGCGCAACGTCACCGTCCTTCTCTACCCCGGTGTCGGGGCTCGCAACCTCTCCACGGGAGAATTGACCCCCGCCGAACTCGGCGAACGCCGCCTCGTGGTCTTACTGCTCGACTCCACGTGGGGCGGTGCACGAAAAATGCTCCGCCTCAGCCCCAGTCTGCAACGGCTGCCACGCATCATGTTCACGCCCACCGGACGCAGCCGCTACGTGATCAAGCAGCAGCCGCACGCCGGTTGTCTCTCCACCCTCGAAGCGACCCACGAACTGCTCCTCGCCCTCGAACGTTCGGGCCTCGATCACTATGCGCTTCCCACGCAGCTCCTCGGCATTTTTGAGCGGATGCAGCTATTTCAAATTCGTTGCGCGGCCGATTTTGCTCGCGGCGGATATCGTCGCCAGCCCTACACCGATCCGGGGGAACGCACCGCCGCCCAAGGCCGCAGCGGCCAACGTCGCAGTGCGTTTCTCCGTCGCACCGGCATCGACGGCAGCGCGACACCGCGACCAACCCACGAGCCTGATCAGGATTCGATCCCCAACAGCTCGACCTCAAACACCAGCGTCGCATTGGGCGGGATCGCTCCGGGATAACCTTCGCGTCCGTAGCCGAGCTCCGGCGGGATCGTCATCTTCACCTTGTCGCCCACTTTCATGGTGGCCACCCCTTGGTCCCAGCCAGCGATGACTTGCTTCATGCCCAGCATGAATGTGAACGGTTCGTCGCGATCAACCGAGCTGTCAAACTTGCCGCCATCGACGAAAGTCCCCGTGTAATGCACCGTCACCGAATCGCCCTTCTTGGGCGAGGCGCCGTTGCCGGAAACAAGTTTTTCAATCTGCACTTGAGGAGAAGCCATAACCGTATCGCACCGCGCTCCGCGCCGCCCGTCAAGACCGACGGACACAGACGGCCAGGCACCGGGCGACACTTTTGAAAGCCATCGTGTCACGAAAAAATTTGGTCCATTCATGTCGTGTTGGTAGCCTTTTACCTAAACTGTGCGCGATCGCCAAACGCTGATCGTGCGAAGTACATTATTGGGGCTGGTTGGTCGCTTTCGTTGCATCGCCGCAGTGGTGTGTAAGTAACCAGACCAGCAATACAACGAACCCTTTTTCATGAAACCTCCCGCATCTATTCCTCGTCCGCCGGACCCCATCAAGGCGTGCTGCTTGGCCCTCGGGCCGCTGCTCGCGTTGCTATCCGGTATGGCTCTGTTGGCTTCTTTGCCGACAAGCATGTGCGCTGCCGCTTCGAGGGACGGCTCCATCGCCGGCACGGTGAGTAACGCCGGCACGGGCAACCTCCTTGAGGGCGCAATTATAGAATTGCCCGCGCTCGGACTCGTGGTGCTCACGGATCGCACTGGCCGCTTCATGCTCAGCGAGGTGTCGCCGGCTCCCATGCAGATGGCCGGAGTATCGGACTACGTTAACGCGCTGCCATCCGCCCTAAGATGCTCCCGCGCCCCCGCGCACAACGAAAGCAAGGCGAGCCCTTCACCAACCGCGCGCCCCCAGTAGCATCGCCTACATCCCGAAACCTCTGAACGCTTCCCCGATGCATCTCCTGCCCCTACGGCTTGCGGTCCTCCTTTCCCTGCTCGCCTTCGTTTCGCCGTGCGTGTCAGCCGCGGAGCCGGTGGGCAAAGTCGAAGCCGCCGCCGATCCAGATTGGGCGGCGTTTCAACAGGCGATGCAGCCTCCGACTTCCGCCAAGGACACAGATTTTTCGGGGCGTATCCGCTGGGGCATGATGTTCGTGCAAGGCATTCTCACGACGGGCCAGAATTTTTACGACCGGCATCCCACCGACCCCCGCCGCTGGGACTGCGTGACGCAGATGGTGAAACAATTCGGCAGCTGGACCGGCGGCATCAACGGCAGTGAGGACGGTAAAAAAGCCGCCAACGCCGTGTTCAACGAGGCGGCGCGGGCGCAGTGGGCGATCAAGCTGCAGGCGCTGCGAGTCGCGGGAATCGCGGCGACGGACATTGCCGAAACCAACCGGCTCATTCTCGAACAGGAGACCTTAGTCGGCCTACGCAACGCCGCGGCCAAGGCCGCCTCGACGGAGCGCGTCGCCGCGCTGGCCGCGGTCAAGGCGGAGGTGGACCGGCTCGCGGCAAAGTATCCCGACGAGCCGCTCATGGGCTCCCTCGCCAGCGGCTACATCAAGTCAATGGAACGTGCCGGCGCCACCCGCGAAGAGATCCAGGCGCAGTGGGCCGCGTTCGCCGCCTATCCGGGAACGGCACTGGCCAACGCCGCGCCCGCGGGCGCCCGTGAAGCGGCGGCGCGACAGCAGCTCGGCGATCGGGCAAAGCTGCCCATCGAGCTCGCGTTCACCGCGGTCGACGGCCGCAAGGTCGACCTCCGGAACCTGCGAGGAAAGGTCGTCCTCGTGGAGTTCTGGGCCACCTGGTGCGCCCCCTGCAAAGAGGAGATTCCTAACATCAAAAAGATCTACGCCGCCTACCACGGAAAGGGCTTCGAGGTCGTGGGCATCTCGCTCGAGAACGCCGGGCTCGCCGACGCCGACACCGCGGTCGAGCGGGAGAAAAAGCTGGCGAAGGCGCGTCAGGTGCTCGTCGGCTTCACCGCGAAACAAGAGATGCCCTGGCCGCAGTATTTTGACGGCAAGTATCGGCAGAACGCGATTGCGGTCGACTATCTCATCAACGCCATCCCCGCCATGTTCCTGATCGGCAAAGACGGCCTCATCATTAGGACCCACGCGCGCGGTCCTCAATTGGAGGCGGCCGTAGCGGCCGCGCTCGGCCTGTAAGAGCATCCCTTCTGTTCCCTTTTCCGTCCCGTGCTTTCGACCTACCTCTGAAACTGGTGCCCGGGGTGGGGGTCGAACCCACTGGTACGGCTTTCTTTGTTTTTGGGGAAACAGAATGATTTTCGCACGTGAGTCCAGGATTACCTGTTGAAACGACCGATTTCATAAGAATTGGAGCTTAGCATGGAAATGAACTGAAGGGAAACAAAATGAATCAATACTGACAGGACATGGCAGGACTAATTGAGCGTGCAAAGGCGCCTGCTTGCACTACGACGCGACCGCAGGATCCCTTCTGGGGCACTTCGGGGCTGTACCGTGCTACCGACACTGGGAAGTGGCTCTTCCCGATGTCGGGCGACAAGGGCTCGGCGTAATTTCTCCGAATTCCCACCCCCCACCCCCCCGCCGGCCACAGGGCATGATCTTGGACCCCGCGCGGACTTTGGTGCCATTTTACCTATTCATCGATTTCAATTGGCATTGCGATTAGGGGGCGGGCGCGCAGACATGCTTTGTCTTACTACTCCCATGACCGAACGGGTACGCCCGCAGTGGATACGCGACCTGATTGTTCAGTTAGCTTCGTTACCCCAAAAAGGAATATCACCAAATGGATGCCGGATCCGCTACCATCGAATGGCTGTATCGAGAGCAACTCCGCGTGGACGCCGAATGGTCCGTGCGTGACGCCACCGGCTTTACTTGGTGGGCTGACCATAATGCTCAGCGAATTGAGGTGGTGCGCCGGGATCACGACCCGGAACTCGGGGAATCGTTTCTGATCCGCGTCCGCACCGAAGTGCTCTGCGACCTGACCTCGACGATCGGGCCCTGCAGATTATCGGGAATTTCCTCATGCCGTTTGCTTCGATGACGGGTCCTGTTTACGACGCAGCCGCTCGAAAGCTGAGTTTTTCCTCGATGGTGAGGGTTCATGAAGGGATTCGAGCGTGGATGGCGCCACTTATTTCGATGGCCGCGGTGCTTCAGGTGGGCGAGGCCCGCATCTTGGGTCCAAGGACACCGGAATTGATTGGCGGTGGCCGTTTCGCCACGAGCGGGCATCCGGATAACGGATTGCGGCCGACACCCGATGAGATGGCGGAACTGCCGGAGGCAAAACCATCGGCGTCATCTCCCACGTCCCCGCCATGCAGGAACGCAGCCCCGCCCAAATCAACGTGAACAAGGAAACCGGCGGTTGCAGCCGGGTGCAGATTCTGCTGTGAGTTGGGCATCCGATTACCGATAGTTCGAGGTAGGACCGCCGTTGTCCTACCCCTTCTGTCAATCTTTCTTCCCTATGAAAAAATACCCCAAACTCTGTCAGCGAATTGATAATGCGGGCGGCTATATGTCCGACGCCATTGGCAAATGTCAGCGCGACCTACGGCGTCCGCCCGGAGGTCCGTCACGCATCGACCTTTATCTCGAGGAATCAGAAACGTTCGCAGCTTTCGACCGCGGCGAGAAACTCACCGCTCGATTTGACGCCAGTCGCGCTGTCGGAGCATTTCTGGTTTGGAATGAACCGAAGGATTGGAAGAACCACGTGTTGCCTCTGCCTGTCAGCGTCGATTGGGCCAGCGGCGTTCTGAGGCAACGCTCGGACGATGCCTATGGTTTAATCGTGGACGTCGCCCATTGCCTGAAACAACGCGATGCCGGAGGAAATTTTGTGCCGGCCCTGCCGCCGGCGTAGTTCGCGGAAAGCGGGAGCACCCGGCGGATTGCTCGGAGCGTCTGGCGAAACTGCAACAGATCGACTGGCGTGAATGGGAAGAGCGTTTCCCCGGTCCCATAAAAAACAGCCGGCGTTCACCTCGCTCCAAAGCACAACTTCGCCAAATCGCGGCCCTGATTTTTGAGATGCTCGAAGCAGCGAAGTGAGATCGTTGGTCGGATCTGTCGCCACCGCTTCACAGCTTCGCCACGAAAGTGCCGAGGATCGGGTGCGCGGTATCGCTCTTGGCCACGAAGATCGGGGCATAAGTCAAATTGTCCGCGACAAAAATCCAGTGCTCCGCGTCTTGCCGGAGGCGCTTGATCGTCTCCGTGCCATGGCAGTCCGCGCCAAACTCCGGCAGGTTCGCGATCACTATCTCGCCCTCTCTCCGCGCGCTGCGGTGATACTCGAAGATCACCAACTCGCCACGTCGCAAAGTCGGCTCCATCGAATCGCCCGCCACCTGCACCACGAAACGGTTTTGCCGCGCCAAAGCTCCCGGCACCCGCACCCAATCCATATCTTCCAGTTCGTCGAGCGACCCCGTCTCCAAGCCATGAAAAGCCGATCCAGCCGCAAGCGCGCCAAGAAACGGC
>CAMATV010000051.1 GCA_945861235.1 Opitutus sp. GAS368 | reverse complement strand
GTGCGGATGTGGGTGACGATTTCGAGGGGGCCGAAGAGCTCGGTTTTGGTCTCGTTCTTCGTGCCGAGATTTTCGGTGACGGTGTAACGCGCGGTGGCGGTCGGCGTGACCGTGACGATGTCGAGGCCGGCCTTGGCGAGGATCACGAGGAGCTTCGTCATTTCGGTGCTCTCGAAGATTTCGTGGATCGTGACGCGTTTTTGCGCGGCGTAGGATTTTTTCTCGGCCGGAGCAGGCGGAGCGCCAGCGACCTGGCTGCCTCCGTCGACGGCGGCGGGCTCGATTTGGTCGGTGAGGTCGGCGTTGAGTTTATGGGCGGTGAGGAAATCAGCGCGGGCGTGTTCGTCGCGGAGAAATTCGTGGCTCTCCTTGTTGCCTTCGCGAATGCGGGCGACGTAGCGCGGCAGGATGCGCGTGGCTGGGTCTTGCGTGTCGAGATATTCGGGGAGCGAAGCGCCGTAGCGGGTGACGCCGCCGCCGAATTTATCGAGGAGCGCGAGGTTTTCGACGATGGTCTCGATTTGGGCGGGAGCGAAGATGTGTCCGTCGGTAAGGCGGGTGAGGACGATGTCTTCGGAGCCGAGTTCGAGGAGAATGCGGTTGAGCTGGTCGTCGTTGTCGACGTATTGCTCACGTTTCTTGCGCTTAATCTTATAGAGAGGCGGCTGGGCGATGTAGACGTAGCCGCGCTCGATGAGACCCTTCATCTGGCGATAGAGGAACGTGAGCAGAAGGGTGCGGATATGGGAGCCGTCCACGTCGGCGTCCGTCATGATGATGATCTTGTGGTAGCGGGCCTTGGCGGCGTTGAAGCCGCCGACGGCTTCGTCGCCCTCGCCGATGCCGGTGCCGCACGCGGTGATGAGGGTTCGGATTTCCTCGTTGGCGAGGACCTTGTCGAGGCGGGCCTTCTCGGTGTTGATGAGTTTGCCGCGCAGTGGGAGGATCGCCTGGAAACGGCGGTCGCGGCCCTGTTTGGCGGAGCCGCCGGCGGAGTCGCCCTCGACGATGTAGAGTTCGGTGAGTGCGGGATCGCGCTCGGAGCAGTCGGCGAGTTTGCCGGGGAGGCCACCGCCATGAAGGGCGCCCTTGCGGACGGTTTCGCGGGCTTTGCGAGCGGCTTCGCGGGCGCGGGCGCCGTTGAGGGCTTTGTCCACGATGCGCTTGGCGATAGAAAGGTTGGTCTCGAAATACTGCATCAGGCCCTCGTAGGTCACGGAGCCGACGACGCTTTCCACTTCGGGCGAGAGGAGTTTGACCTTGGTCTGGGATTCGAACTTCGGGTCGCTGTGCTTGATCGAGATGACGGCGGCGAGGCCCTCGCGGACGTCGTCGCCGGTGATCTGCGGATCTTTTTCTTTGAGGAGATTGTTGCCCTTGGCGAATTGGTTGATGGCACGGGTGAGGGCGCTGCGGAAACCGGAGAGATGCGTGCCGCCATCGGGGTTGTGAATCGTGTTGGTGTAACACATCACCTGGTCGTTGTAGGTGTCGTTGTATTGGAGGACGACCTCGCAGTGGATCTCGGCGGGTTTGTCGTCGAGCAGGAGCTTCGTTTCCTTAAGGAAGCGGATGGGCTTGGGGTGCAGCGGGGTCTTGCCCTGGTTGATCTGCTTAACGAATTCCTCGACGCCGTCTTTGTAGAAATAGCGTTCGGGCTTGGTTTCAGCCGGCCGTTCGTCGGTGAAAATGATCTCGAGGCCCGAGTTGAGGAAGGCGAGCTCGCGGAGGCGCTGGCCGATGCGGCCGGCCACGAAGACGGTGGTCTCTTTGAAAATCTCGGAGTCGGGTTTGAAGCTGATGTAGGTGCCGGTGCCGCTGGCTTTGCCGATCACCTCGAGTTTTTTCACAGTCTTGCCGCGCTCGAACTTCATGTGGTGGACCGAGCCGCCGCGGGAGACCTCGACCTCGAACCATTCGGAGACGGCGTTGACGCACTTGGCGCCGACGCCGTGGGTGCCGCCGGAGAATTTGTAGCCGCCCTGGCCGTATTTGCCGCCGGAGTGAAGGGTGGTGAGCACCATCTCGACGCCGGGGACGCCGTATTGGGGATGGATATCGACGGGGATGCCGCGGCCGTTGTCGCGGATGCTGATGGAGCCGTCGACATGGATGTTGACCAGAATCTTGGAGCAGAAGTTGGCGAGATGTTCGTCGACGGAGTTGTCGAGGACCTCGGACACGCAGTGGTGCAGGGCGCGCTCATCGGTACCGCCGATATACATACCGGGCTTCTTGCGGACGGCCTCGAGACCCTCGAGTTTGCCGAGTTTGGAGGCGTCGTAGGCATCGGCGCCGGCCTGGTTGATCACGTTGCGTTCTGAGTCGGATTGATCGGCCATGAAAGGTGGTGAGAAGGTAAAAAATGAAAGAAAAAAGATCTCGTGAATCCACCGGAGACGCGAGGGTTTTTTTGAGAAAAAAACACGCGGGAAACGGCCCTCCTGTGCGTTTAAAACGCGAGTTTCGTTTGACCGGGGTGGGGGTAGCGGCAAGCTCGCCCCCGAAATGCCCAGCCCTGCTATTGAAAGCCTCCTCATCCTCCAAGATCGCGATGTAAAAAGGTTGGCTTTGGAGGGGCAACTGAAGGGCGTGCCCCGCGATATCGCCGCGGTGGAAGCCAAGATTGCCGCGGAAAAGGCCTCGATTGAGGCTGCGAAACAGGAATTGCGGGAGTTGGAAGTAAAAAAGAAGGCGCTCGAGAACGAAATCGGGTCGGCCGAAGGGAAGTTGGCCAAATACCGGACCCAGCAGTCGATGGTGAAGAAAAACGACGAATATCAGGCCCTCGGGCACGAAATCGAGACGACGGAGAAGGCGATCGGGGATTTTGAGGGGCAGGAACTCGAGATCATGTATTTGATCGACGAGGCGAAGAAGAAATTCGTGGCGGCCGAGGCGGTGTTGAAAGGGAATATTTCCGGGCACGAAACGCGCATCAAAACCTTGCGTGAGCGGGATGTGAATTTGGCGGACGAACTCAAGGGCGCGCACGTCGAGGTGGCGACGGCGCGCGGACCGGTGGGCGAGCGGAATTTACGAGTCTATGATCGCATCGCGGCGCGGCAGATGCCGGTGGTCGTGCCCCTCGTGAGTCTCGACAAGTGCGGTGGCTGCCACCTGAAGGTATCGGGAGACGTGATTTCCGCCGCGCGTGGCAAAGGGACTGACCCGCTCGTGGCGTTGCCCACCTGCGACCAGTGCGGGCGGATTGTTTACTGGGAGTAGACGGAGTTTGCTGGCTCCGGTACCGCTGGGGGTGGACGCGTCGGCGGGTAAATCCTTGGGCTTGCGCTGGACGGTTAGGGGGGCTCAGTTTCGCGGCCTTAGCTTCGGGGCCTGGCGGTCGCTCCGTGTTCTTTGATCCCAAGGTGCGGGTAACGCCGCGCCCGTTTTATACATGGAGAGGAAAGTCCGGACACCATAGGGCAGGATGCTGTGCCAGCTTCACGGCGAGCACAGGAGGCGCGTTTCAAGGCGCGTCGACGGAAAGTGTCACAGAGAATATACCGCCGCGCGGGCAACTGCGCGGTAAGGGTGAAAAGGTGGGGTAAGAGCCCACCGCGCCGACGGCGACGTCGGCGGCACGACAAACCCCTTCCGGTGCAAGGCAAAATAGGTGACTGGGCGGCCCGTCCAATAGTCACGGGTATGCTGCATCATCCGACGTGAGTGCGCGCAAGCGCAGGAGCGAAGGAGGACTGGTTCGCCGCAAGGCGGACCCGAGAGAAATGATCGCCGAAGCGCCGCAAGGCGCAGAACAGAATCCGGCTTATCGGCCCTGAAGCTAAGAATATTTTGCGTCGCACCGCGACCGAGACTGAGCGGAAATACGTTAATCTAAATGATCACCCTGATGAAAAACACCCCAACCTTAGCTGCTTTGTTTTCGTGCGTGCTCGGTTCATTGTCCGCGCAACCCCCGCCCGCCGCGGGTGGCAGTCCGGTGAATCGGGAAGCGGCGGCGCTGGCGGAACCGTTTGTCGGCATCACGACCGACGGCAAAGCTCAGTCGGGCTTGTTTCACCTTCGTTCGACTGGTGTGACGACTGAGCCGGTGAAAAAAGCCGCGGGCGCGTTTCTCGCCGCGCTCACGCCGGAGCAGCGGGCAAAGACCCTGTTTCCGGTCGACGATAGCGAGTGGCGGAAATGGATGAACGTGCACCGCTACGTGCGGCAGGGCGTGAGTTTTCTGGAAATGTCGGAGGCGCAGCGCGCCGCGGCGTTCGGACTGTTGCGTGCGTCGCTCAGCGCGAAGGGGCTGAAGCTGTCGCAAGACATCATGAAGCTGAATCACACCCTCGGTGAACTTAACAACAACAACTTCGCCGAATACGGCGAATGGCTCTATCACATTACGGTGATGGGCGAGCCCTCGGCGACCAAGCCTTGGGGTTGGCAGATCGACGGGCATCATTTGATCATTAATTATTTTGTGCTGGGCGACCAGGTCGTGATGTCGCCGGTGTTCGTGGGTTCGGAACCCGTGATCGCGCGTGCGGGAAAATATCAGGGCATCGCGATCTTACAGGAAGAGCAGAGTCGCGGGCTCGCGATGGTGCGCTCCCTCGACGAGGGGCAGCGGAAGCAGGCGATCCTCGACGCCAACAAGCCGGGTAATAACAACTACGCCGAAGGCTTTAAGGATAACGCCGTCGTGCCGCGCACGGGTTTGCTGGGGGCCAACCTCAACGCCGCGCAGCGCAAGGAACTGCTGGGGCTCGTCGAGCTATTTGTTGATAATATGGACGGCGGGCACGCGCAGGTGAAGCTGGCGGAGGTGCGGGCGCACCTTGAGCAGACGAGTTTCGCGTGGGTCGGCGGCACGGCTGATGACAGCGTATATTATTACCGGATACACAGTCCGGTGGTGTTGATCGAATTTGACCACCAGCGGCCGGCTAATACGCGGCATCTGCAAAAAAATCCGCAGCAGCCGATCCGCGACCACATCCACGTCGTCGTGCGGACGCCGAATGGGAACGACTACGGAAAAGATTTGTTGCGGCAGCATTTGCTGGCGCATCCGCACTGAGGAACGCGGGCTGGAATGTGGCGCGCGGTTCCGGGTGAACGTGGGCGTATCCCGGCGGCTCCACCGTCAGCCGTAGCGCTGCAGCGAGTCGGTTGTAATTTACCGCGGTGCGTAAGTTTTTTGCGCGAGTCCCTTGCCTAGATGCCGACGGAAGGTGGCGAGGTCTTTGACGCCGCCGAGGGCGATCAACTGGCTCGCGAGGTTGCCGACGGCCGTGCCCTCGAGGGCAAAGCTCACGACGGGGAGGCCCGCCTCGTTGGCGGTGGCCTGACAGAGTAGGCGATTTTTTGAGCCGCCGCCGACGATGAGAATACGTTTGAATTTTTTGCCGGCCATTTTTTCGAACGCGCGCAGCGCATCGGCGTGACCGCGACCGAGCGAGTCGCAGATCAGCCGTGTGTAGCCGGCGAGATTTTTTGGCACGGGGAGTTTTCGCTTTTTCAACTGGGCGTCGATCGCGGCCTTCATCGAGATCGGATTCGTGAACGCGGGGTCGATCACGTCGAGCAGCGCAGCGGGGGCGGGGAGTTTTTCCGCGGCGGAGATGAGGGCGGCCCATGCTTTGTCGTTGGTCGGGCGCGTCGCGAAATTTTTCATCGTCCCTTCGAGTAACCATAGGCCGATGACATTCGTGAGCGGGCGATAACGGCCGTCGCCGATGCGTTCGTTGGAGATGCGGGCGGCCAGCGCATCAGCGCCGAGGACGGGTGCGTCGCTTTCGAAACCCACGAGCGACCACGTGCCGGAGCTGATGAAAAGATCGGTGCCGTCGGGCGAGGCGGGCATCGCGTCGTAGGCCGCGGCGGTATCGTGGCCGGGAACGGCGATGACCTGAACGCCGGCGAGCTCAGGAAAGTTTTTCACTTTACCGAGGCGCGTGCCGGAGAGAATCGGCTTTGAGAACCATTGGGGCGGCAGACGGAAATGTTTCAGTGCGGCGCCCGACCAGTCGGTGGAATGGACGTCGAGGAGCTGGCTGGTGCTCGCAATCGTCAGCTCGTTTTCCATCCGACCCGAGAGGAGGAAATTGAAGTAGTCGGGTAAAAAGAGACAGCGTGTGGCGAGATCGGTGAGGGCGGGGCAGGACGCGACGCTTTCCTCGAGTTGCAGCGAGGAGTTGTAGAAGACGTTCGGGATACCCGTGGCGGCGTAGATGCGCTCGAGGGCGGCGCGGGTGTTGGCGAGGCGCTGGAGGCCGGGCTGCGTGCGGGCGTCGCGATAGGCGTGGATGGGGAAGACGAGGCGACCTGCATCGTTGACGAGCGCAAAGTCCACGCCCCAGACATCGACGCCGACCG
This sequence comes from Opitutus sp. GAS368, assembly GCA_945861235.1. GTDB lineage: Bacteria > Verrucomicrobiota > Verrucomicrobiia > Opitutales > Opitutaceae > GAS368. Next base: position 6,282 of record CAMATV010000051.1, on the reverse strand, counting down.
AGGCGAGTTTGGCACCGCGCGGGAGGGCGGCGACGGCGGCCCGCAGGCCGGTCTGGGCTTCGTGCCAGAGGGTGCCGACGTCCCAGTAATCGTGGCCGTCGAGCGTGCGGAACGAGTTCGGAAAACGGTGGACTTCGGTGAGGGTGAGGCGGTTTTTCGACCAAGAGCCAAGGATGACCCGGCCGCTCGTGGCGCCGAAATCGACTGCGGCGGAATAAAGGGTGGAAGGCATGGACGAGACGAAGGAAAGGCACCGAGGCCGCGCGGTCACGGAAAAATCGCGGGCGTTTGCGTGCAAAAATTCGCCGCACTTCCACCACGCCGCGGCGGGATTTGCGGTTGCAAGAAGCGGAACGCGCCACAGGTTTTTCCCCTCCCATGCTCAACACCGAGCGAAAACCCATTACCGGCAAGCGTGTGCAACTCATGGCTACGTGCCTGTGCGATGCCTTCTACGACGACGTCGCCGCGGCCACGGTGCAGGTGCTCGAATACCTCGGGGTCGAGGTCGTGTTTCCCGAAGGGCAGACGTGCTGTGGGCAACCGGCCTTCAACGGTGGTGACTGGACCGCGTCGCGCAAGGTGGTGCGCCATACGGTGAAAACGTTTGCGGGCGAAGAGCCGGTCGTCGTGCCCTCCGGCTCGTGCGCGGCGATGATGTTTCATGGCGCGGTGCTGGAGTTTGAGAATGAAGCTGACCTCGGCGAAGTCGAGGCGCTCGGCCGGCGCACGTGGGAACTGGGCGATTTTCTTGTCAACGGTCTCGGCGTGAAGACGTGGCCCGGGCGCTTCGAGGCGACGGTGGCCTTTCACCGCTCGTGTCACTCGCGCGGGACGAACAGCAGTACGGCGGCGGCAACGCTGCTCGGTTCGGTCGCCGGTTTGAAGATCGTGGAATTTGGCGAGGGTGAACAGTGCTGTGGGTTCGGCGGTACGTTCTCCGTGTCGTTCCCAAATATCTCGGCGAGCATGGGTGCGTTGAAGCTCGACCACATCCGCGCGGTGAAGCCCGACGTGCTGGTGTCGGGTGATATGAGTTGCATGATGCATCTCGGCGGTCTCGCGAAAGAAGAGGGCAAGCCGATCAAGACACTGCATCTCGCGCAGGTGCTCCGCGACGCGCTCAAGAACGGGAAACTGATTTAGACCTCTTATGAGATTCCAGCAAATCGATCAGTTTGCCGCCGAGCTCAAAGCCGACACCCGTGCGGCGGTGTATGACGGTTCGAAAAAAGGGCACGAGAAGCGCACCAAGCTGCTCTTCGACGAATACGCCGATCCTGACCGCCTCCGCCGCATCGCCGGCGAAGTGAAGCAGCACGTCGTTGAGAATCTCGATACCTACCTCCCGCAGGTTGAAGCGAAGTTGAAGGCTAACGGCGTGATCGTGCACTGGGCCGCGACTGCCGAGGCCGCCAACCAAGCGGTGCTCGGCATCATGCGAGCCCGCGGGGCGACGAAGATGGTGAAGGCAAAGACGATGGTCAGCGAAGAGACCGAACTCGCGCATTTTTTGGAGAAGCACGGGATGGAGGCACTCGAGACCGACCTGGGCGAATTCATCGTGCAGATCGACGGCGACCATCCGTCGCACATCGTCAAACCGATCATCCACAAGAACCGTCGTGAGATCGCGACGTCGTTTGAGAAAAACGGCCTCGGTGCCTACAACGACGATCCCCAGACGATCACGCGGCGCGCGCGACATTTTCTCCGCCATAAGTATCTCGAAGCGGATGTCGGCCTGACGGGGGCTAATTTCGTTTCCGCCGAGAGCGGCCGTCTCGTCCTTGTGACGAATGAGGGCAACTCGCGCTTCTGTCTCGCTGCGACCAAGTGCCACATCGCGATGGTGGGCATCGAGAAAATCGTGCCGCGCGACTACGACCTCGCCCTCTTTCTCAATTTACTGGCGCGCAGCGGCACGGCGCAGGAGCTGACGGTTTACACCGAGTTTATCAGCGGTCCGAAATCGCCGACGCAGCCCGACGGCCCGGAGGAGATGCATGTGATCTTCGTGGACAACGGCCGCACGGAGGTGCTCGCGAGTGATTGCCGCGACATCTTGCGCTGCATCCGTTGCGGGGCGTGCCTCAACGTGTGTCCGGTCTATCGTCAGGCGAGCGGCCATGCGTATCGCAGTGTTTACCCCGGCCCAGTCGGCGCCGTGCTCTCGCCGTTGATGATGGGTGACAAATTTCCCCAAAAGGCGGACCTGCCGAAAGCGTCGAGTTTGTGCGGGGCGTGCCACGAGGTTTGCCCGGTGAATATTCCCATTCCCGATTTGCTCCTGCGTCTGCGCAATCGCGCGAAAGAAGAAAACGTCCCTTCCCCGGGTACGCCGCCGATGGGCGCGTGGGCTTTGTTGGCCTCGCAACCGACCGCGTGGCGGGCGTCTCTTTTCGGTGGTAAAATCATCAACTACCTGCCGACGAAGTTGCTGCCGATCCCGGCGCTGCGGGCGTGGGAGGCTAAGCGGTCGTTGCCGGCGTGGCGTGGCGGCGAGTTTAGAAAGTGGCTGAAAACACGAAAGGGTAGGGCGGACTTCAGTCCGACTGCGCCGTCACGCGCCGAGGCCAAAAAAGCGGACTGAAGTCCGCCCTCCTCCGATCCCCATGAGCAGCCTTAAGGTCGACCCCTTCATCCCGCCGGAGACGGTGATGCGGGAGTTCACGGCTCGGGCCGTCATCACGGGCGCGATCCTCGGCTTGGTGTTCGGCGCCTCGTCGCTCTACCTCGTGCTCAAAGTCGGTTTGACGGTGAGTGCGTCGATTCCGGTGGCGGTGATCTCGCTGGCCATGTTCCGCGGGCTGTCGAAGGTGGGGCTGCGCGACGCGACGATTCTGGAGAATAACATCACGCAAACGGCGGGGTCGGCGGGTGAGTCGATTGCGTTCGGTGTCGGCGTGACGATGCCGGCGATTTTGATTCTCGGTTTCGACCTCGAACTTTCGCGTGTGCTCATCGTCGCCCTGATGGGCGGGCTGCTCGGCATCTTGATGATGATCCCGCTGCGGCGTGCCCTCATCGTGAAGGAGCATGGCGTGCTCAAATATCCCGAGGGCACCGCGTGCGCCGCCGTGCTCAAGGCTGGTGCCTCGGCCGAGTGCCGCGCCGTGGCTTCGCCCAAGGCGCAGGCCGAGATGCGTGCCGCTGAAGCGGCCGGACTCGGCACCTCGCCGGGTGCGAAAGTCATCTTCACGGGTTTTGCCATCGGCTTGCTCTACAAGACGCTCAATGTCGCGTTTAAGGGGTGGAAAGACGTGCCCGAAAAAGTCTTCGGGGCACCGCTCAAGGGCGGTTCGGTCGGCGCGGAGATTTCGCCCGAGCTCGTCGGGGTTGGTTACATCATCGGTCCGCGCATTGCGGCGATCATGTGTGCGGGCGGAGTGTTGAGTTACCTGCTGCTGATTCCGCTGATCAAATTTTTCGGCGATCACATTCCCGGTCCGCTGGCACCGGGCACGATACCGATCTTGGAGATGGGGCCGAACCAGATTCGTAGCGCCTACATCCTTTACATTGGTGCCGGCGCGGTCGCGGCGGGCGGAATTTTCAGTCTCTTCCAATCGCTGCCGACGATTTGGCAGGGCTTGAAGGGCGGACTGCGCGACATCGGGATCGGTCGCTCGCCGAGCGATGCTCGAGAAGTCGTGCTGCGCACGGACCGGGATCTTTCGATGAAGTTCGTCGGCGTAGGGATCATCGTGCTCATGGCGGCGGTGGTGCTGGCGCCGTCCCTGCATATGAATCTCCTCGGCGCGCTCCTGATCGTCGTGTTCGGATTTATTTTTGTGACCGTTTCCTCGCGCCTCACCGGAGAAATCGGTTCCTCGTCGAATCCGATTTCCGGGATGACCGTGGCGACGCTGCTGTTCACGTGCCTCATTTTTCTTTTGGTTGGCTGGACCGGCGGTCGTTACTACGTGACGGCGCTGTCGGTGGGGGCGATCGTGTGTATCGCTGCTTCGCAGGGCGGGACGACGTCGCAGGATTTGAAGACGGGTCACCTGCTCGGTGCGACGCCCCGCTATCAGCAGATCGCGATTCTCGCCGGGGCGTTACTCTCCGCGCTAATGCTCGGTCCGATTCTGCTCAAGCTGAACGACACCGCGACTGTCTACGTGCCCGCCGCGAAGGTCGCGCCCGCCGGTTTACTGACCGACGTCAGCAAGCTGGAGAAACGCGAGGCGCTCATCGGTCCGCAGGCGCGCGACGACGCGGCCTCGTATCTCGTCTGGCAAAAGACCGACGAGGTCGGCGGTCCGGCGGGAAAATACTTTGTCAACGCGAGTGGCGCGGCGGTCTGGCTCGTGGACCCCGGGATCAACGGTACGCACACGACTCGCCCTGATGGCTCGACGGTCCGCAAGTTCGACGCCCCGAAGGCCACGCTGATGTCGTATATTATCAAAGGCATCCTCGACCAAAAGCTCCCTTGGGCGCTCGTGCTCCTCGGGGTGATGATCGCGGTGACGCTCGAATTATCCTTTGTGCCGGCCCTCGCATTTGCGGTGGGCGTGTATCTGCCCCTGTCGGCTTCGTCGCCGATTTTTGCGGGCGGTCTCGTGCGCTGGCTGGTGGATCGGCAGATGCGCAAGCGGGCTTCGCACGCGGCGATGACGCCGGAGCAGTTCACCGAGGAGACGGACAAGAGTCCGGGCGTCTTGCTCGCTTCGGGCTACATCGCGGGAGGGGCGATTGCGGGCATCATCATCGCGTTCCTCGCGGGGGTGCTCGATCAGTTCGACGCTGCCCTGCACAAATGGTCCACGGCGAACAATCCGTTCTTCGAAGGGCCGCATGCCGACGCGCTCTCGATGATCCCGTTTATCGCGATCTGCGGGTTCCTCTATTTCGTGGGCCGCGAGAAAATCCTCCGCCCGAAGAAAGCCTAAGATGTCCTCCTCCGACGATCGCGAATCCATTCTTTCCCGTGTCCGTGGCGCCCTCGCTCCCTTACACAAGCGTGCGGCCATGCCTGACTACACCACGGAATTGGCGGTCATGCGCCAGATGATGGGCAGCCGCGATGGGTTGGTCGTGTTCTCCGAGCGGCTCGCGTTGGTCAACGCGATCGCACTCACGGACCCGGTCGCATTGGTCGCACGGTTGCGCGAAAACAAGTGGCTGCACGGCTACTGCGATCCGGCGCTATGGCCGGCCCTCGCGCCGCATTTCGGGGCGGATTTTAAAGTGGAGACGACCTATGATCGGAAGCGGGTCGACGACTATGCGTTCGGGATCACGCGTGCCGTCGGAGCGATCGCGGAGACGGGCACGATCGTGCTCAACGACGCCACGACCTCACGGCGGCTCGGTGCGCTCACCCCGTGGGTGCACATCGCTGTCGTGGAACGTGCGAAGATTTTTTCCGACCTCCCCGAGGCGGTGGCCGGATTGGGGCAGGACACCAATGTGATTTGGGTTACGGGTCCTTCGAAGACCGCCGATGTCGAGGGCATTCTGATCGAGGGCGTCCACGGTCCGGGAATCCAGATCGCGCTCGTGGTTTAAGGACGCCGACGATTTTGGCTGCCGGGTAATCCGACCAACCTACGCGGAGCTGAGTCGAATTTCGGCGCGAAAGCCGTGCGGAGTGCGATTGGAAAAATGCACCTCGCCGCCGCACGCCGCCACACTGCTGCGCACAATCGCGAGCCCGAGGCCGACGCCGCCTGTCTCGCGCGCGCGGGCGATCTCGGGTCGATAAAACGGTTCGCCGAGCCGGGCGAGCGCTTCCGGGTCTACGCCGGGACCTTCGTCCTCGACGGTAATCCTGACGCCGTCGGCGCTCATCACCGCGGTAATGAAGATGGCATCGTTCGTTCCCGTGTAGCGCACCGCGTTTCGCACCAGATTGCCGATCGCACGGGTGAGCAAAGCACCGTCGGCCCGGACCTCGATTTCGTTAGAGATTGCAACAGTGACGCGTCCGGTGGCCTGCTCGCGTATGAGCATTTCCCGCACAAGCACGCCGAGCGGCACGGCGGCGAGTTCGGTGGCGCGGGATTGCATGCCGGTTTTTGTGAACGCGAGCAGTTCGGCGACGAGCGCGGCCATTTGTTGGACTTCCTCGCGCACGTCGGCGATCTGCGGTTGCAAAGCCGGATCAGCGCGGGCCTCGAGAATTTCCGTCGCCACTTGGAGACGGCCGATCGGCGAACCGAGTTCATGGGCGACGTCGCCGAGGAAGCGCTTCTGGCCGTTGACGAGGGTGTCGAGGCGTTCGGCCATGCGGTTGATTGATGAGCCGAGGACACCGAGCTCGTCGCGGCGACT
>CAMATV010000050.1 GCA_945861235.1 Opitutus sp. GAS368 | reverse complement strand
CGCCAGCAGACGATGCGCCCCGAAATCGTCGGTCAGCGCGGGATCGTCGCGGCTGGCCGTCACTACTCCGTCTCCGCCGGCGTGCGCATCCTCGAACAAGGCGGCAACGCGATCGACGCGGGCGTCGCCACCGTGTTCGCAGCCGCCGTCGTGGAGATTTCGCATTTCGGTTTCGGCGGCGAATCGCCGGTGATGGTCTACGACGCGAAGACGAAACACGTTTACGTCATTAACGGCCAGGGTCCGGCACCGCAGGCGGCGACGCCCGCGTTGTTTGCCGCGAAGGGCAAGGTCGATGGCAACGGCCCCCTCGGCGCGACGATTCCCGCGGTGATGGATGCCATGGCCCTCGTGCTCGAACGCTTCGGCACGATGCGCCTCGAACAGGTGATGGCACCCGCCATCGAATTCGCGGACGGGTTTCCCATGTATGCGCTGCTGCGCGAAACCATGGCGAGCAATCGAAAGAACACCGAAGCCTACAAATGGGGCCACCTCTACTATCCCGGCGGCCGGCTCGCGGAGGTCGGTGAAATTTTCCGCCAACCGAATCTCGCCGTCACGCTGCGCGCCATCGTCGCAGCCGAACGTGATAGGCGGGTGAAGAACCCGGATCGCGCGGCTGGCATTCGCGCCGGACGCGATGCCTTCTACCAAGGCGACATCGCGCGCCGCATCGTCGAGGCCAACCGCGCCGAAGGCGGTGTGTTCACCACCGACGATCTCGCCAACTACCACGGTGCGATCGAGGCCCCGTCGACGACCATGTTTCACGGATACGAGATCAACAAGGCCGGCGCGTGGAACCAAGGCCCGGTGATGCTCATGACGTTGAACATCCTCGAAGGCTTCGACCTGCAGGCGATGGGCCTGCACTCGGCGGACTACATCCACACCGTGCACGAAGCCCTCAAACTCGCCTACGACGACCGCAACGCCTTCCTCGGCGATCCCGCGTTTGCGCAAGTGCCCATGAAGGGGCTCCTCTCGAAAGCGTATGCCGCCGAGCGCCGGAAGCTGATCGCGCCGGTCGCGTTCCTCGACTACCGGCCCGGCGATCCGTTTGCCTTCGATCCCGAGGTGAAGCCGCCCGCAGTCCGCTACCTGCCGCATTCGCAGGGTCCAAAGAATCCCGACAGCGGTGGCGACACCACGTGCGTCAACACGGTGGACGGCGCGGGCAATCTCTTCAGCGCGACGCCGAGCTCCGGCTGGGTGATCGGTGGGGCGTTCATCGCCGGCGACACCGGCGTGCCGCTCTCGAACCGCATGCAGGCCTTCGACCTCGATCCCGTCAGCCCCAACGTCCTCGCGGGCGGGAAGCGTCCCCGTACCACGCTCTCGCCGACGATCGTGTGCAAAGACGGAAAACCGTTTCTCGCGCTGAGTACGCCGGGCGGCGACAGCCAGGATCAACAAGTGCTGAACGTGCTGCTCAACGTCATCATCTTTAATCAAGAGCTCCAAGTCGCCATCGAGGGGCCACGGATTAACACCAACCACCCGCACAGTTCCTTCGACAATCACCCCAGCGCACCGGGGCAGCTCGACCTCGAGAGCCGCATCGCTGTCGCCGTGCAGGACGAGTTGCGCGCCCGCGGCCACGTGCTGCGCGTGCTCACGCCGTATGGCATGAACTCCGGCGTCGTCGCCGTGGGTGTGAATCCGAAGACGGGCACCCTGCGCGGCGGTGCCGATCTGCGCCGCGAGCGCTATATCTTCGGCTGGTAACGCGGGTCGCTGGTAGCCCGCCTCGTGAGAGGCGGGATGGTCGCGCGTTTCAAGGTCCCCTGGTCCCTGCTCTCACGAGCAGGGCTCCCTTCGCTACCTTCGCTCCCTTCTCTCCCTTCGCGCTGCGCACGCGCAAACGTACCCTCAGATATAATACATCGCCGCTGTCCCCTTCGAAGCGAGTTGGTCGAGCGTGTAGCTCTTGGTTTTCTTCACCAAGGCTTCGCTGATCTCATCCCAGACCTGTTTCAACCGACGGCCGCTGCGTCCGTCGAAATTACCGCTGAGGTGCAGGCATTTCCCTTCGACGGCCATCAGGATATCGTAGAGCGAAATTTCCTCGGGCGCACGCGCCAAGGTGTAGCCGCCTTGATTGCCCCGCCGGCTCGTGACCAAACCGTGGTCGCGGAGCTTGAGCAGGATTTGCGCTAAGAAATTTGCCGGCACCGCCTCGGTCTTCGCGAGATGCTCGATCTGGGCGAGTTCGCCGGAGCCGTGCAAACGGGAGAGCTCGGCCATCACGCGGCAAGCGTAGTCGACTTTGACGGAGATCTTCACGGCACGTTTTCCGCCGCACTCTCGTCGGTCGTCGGCGGGCGCGGACGACCGAACGAAATCCGCGTCCACGTGCGTTCGTGCAGATAGTAGAGCGCCACCTTGGTAATAACCTCCACTCCCGCGATGCCGCCCGAAACCTTCATCGCAGCCATGGAGTTGTCGGCGGTTCCACTGAGCGACAGCACCAAAAAACTTACCAAAAACGTATCGAGCGTGCCAATGCAGCGCCAACTTACCGCCTTCACAATGCTGCGCAGATGCGAATCACCGACCTGAGTGAGGACAGGCGCTTTCATATCACATAGTCCCCGTTTTCCGGTTTCACGATTTCGCGCGGTGGGCGCAACATACCCGCCGCCACCGTCGCGTTGGTGCCCTGCTCGATCAAAATAAATGATCCCGTCAGCCGGTTGATTGCGTAGCCGTCGAACACGAGCGGCTTGGCCGCGCGCAGGCGAATCTCGCCAATATCGTTTACGCCCAGCTCGGCCGGCGCGGGCTCAGCTTCGAGGGTGTCCAGGTTAAGCTTGTTGACGATCTCCGTGACCACCACCTGCACCGTTTGCGTGGTGTGTTTGAGGAAATATTTTTTTCCCGGCTGGAGCGCGCGAGCGTGCATCCAGCAAACCTCCGCCTGGAGCTCGGTAGTGGAGCCGGGCAAATGATCCAGCCCGACGAGCATGCTCCCGCGGCTAATATCGATGTCGTGCTCAAGCACGAGCGTGACCGACTGTGGGCAAAACGCTTCCTGTACCGGGCCATCGTAGGTCCAGATTTGTTTCACCGTGGTCACGATCCCGGCGGGAAACGCGATGATCTTTTGCCCCGTGCGGACGATGCCGCCAGCGATCTGGCCACTGAAACCGCGAAAATCGTGGAGCGTCTGGTCGGTCGGATTGTTCGGCCGGTTGACCCACTGCACAGGAAGCCGGAAGCCGTTGAGATTCCAATCGCTCGCAATGTGCACCGTCTCGAGGTGATTGAGCAGCGTCGGACCACCATACCACGGCGTGTGGACCGAGGCATCGACGACGTTGTCGCCATTGAGCGCACTCATCGGGATGAACTTCACATCCTTGATGTCCAGTCGGGGCAGGAATTCCTCAAACTGCGCCCGAATCTCTTGGAAGCGCGCTTCGCTCCAACCGACGAGGTCCATCTTGTTGACGGCGACGACCAGATGCGGAATGCGCAGTAACGCGGCGATCGCCGTGTGGCGGCGGCTCTGTTCGATGACGCCGAGGCGCGCATCGACGAGCACAATGGACAGGTTCGCCGACGAGGCGCCGGTCACCATATTGCGCGTGTATTGGACGTGGCCCGGCGTGTCCGCGATGATGAACTTGCGGCGCGGCGTCGCGAAGTAGCGATACGCGACATCGATCGTGATGCCCTGTTCACGTTCGGCGCGGAGGCCATCCGTGAGGTTGGCGAGATTGATCTGGCCACCGCCGGTGATATCGGCCGAGCGCTCGAGCGCCTCGATCTGATCTTCCATCAATGATTTTGAATCGTAAAGCAGGCGACCGATGAGCGTGGATTTGCCGTCGTCGACGCTGCCGCACGTATTGAAACGGAGGATATCGACGGGCACGGGTGTGGTGGTGGAAAGTGCAGTGAGAGACATGGCTTCTTCGGTAAATTTTCTCAGAAATATCCGGCTTTTTTCCGGTCTTCCATCGCGGCTTCGGAGGATTTGTCGTCGGCGCGCGAACCGCGCTCAGTCACGCGGGCGGCCGCGATTTCCGCAATGATGTCAGTGGTCGTGGTCGCGGGAGATTCCACGCAACCGGTGCTGATAATGTCGCCGATCGTGCGGACGCGCACGACGAGCTCGCGCACGTCCTCATTGGCCTTGGGCGGCACGAGGGCGTTGACCGGGAGCCACTGGCCACCGCGGCGCACGCACTGGCGCTTGTGACTGAAATAGATGCTCGGGACCTCGAGCTGCTCGCGTTGGATGTATTCCCACACGTCCATCTCGGTCCAATTGCTGATGGGGAAAACGCGCATGTTTTCGCCCTGATTCAGCCGACCATTGTAGAGATTCCAAATTTCCGGGCGCTGATTCTTCGGATCCCATTGGCCAAAACTATCGCGGAAACTGAAGAAGCGCTCCTTGGCGCGGGCCTTTTCTTCATCGCGGCGCGCCCCACCGATGCAGCAATCGAAGCGAAACTCCTCGATCGCCGCGAGGAGCGTGGGGATTTGCAGGCGGTTGCGACTGATTTCCCCCGGTGCGGGTTGGGCGATCCCTTTCGCGATCGCCTCCTCAACCGTGCGCACGATCAGTTTGCCGCCGAGCTCCTGCGCGCGGCGGTCGCGGAATTCGTTGAGCTCGGGAAAATGATGACCGGTATCGACGTTGAGCAACGGCATCGGCAGGTCCGACGGACGAAACGCTTTCTCCGCGAGGCGCAGGAGACAGATGGAGTCCTTGCCCCCGGAGAAGAGGAGCGCGGGCCGCTCAAATTCGCCCGCGACCTCCCGCATAATGTGGATAGCCTCGGTTTCGAGATGCTGAAGATGGTCGAGATGGTAGGAAGACATCGGAAATAAAAGGGTCTGGCGTCTGGGGTTAGCGATCGCCTCGTGAGCAGATGAGTCCGGTGAAGGGCCGTCGCTTGCCGAAGTACCGCTGAGGGACAGAAAAATACGGCGTGGCGGCGAGCGCCGGCCCTACCTCAATCAGTTTCCGTGATCTCATTCTTAGAATGTGCTGCAGCGCCATGGCTAATCCCAGACCCTAGACCCCAGACCCCGCAACGGTGGCTGCGGAGCGGCCCCAGTTGGCATGCAGGCCGCACTCGCGCTTCTCATCGGCCTTGGCCGGGTCAAAATAATCCCACTCGTTCGGGAGTTGGTGTTGCGCGAGGTAGGCGTCGAGTTCCGCGTCGCTATAATAGAAGAGCGGACTGACCTTCAGGGCGCCAAAATTTTCATCGAGCGATACGATGTCCAGGCCCGCACGATTCGGATTCTGGACCTTGCGAAGCGCCGTGATCCAAACCGTCGGCGCGAGCTCCTTCATGCCGCGTTGGAAGGGCTCCAGCTTCATGACCGCACTAAACTTCTTCAGGCCCTCCTCGTCCTCGGTCGTCGGAATCGATCCGTGCAGGGCATCGCGGTGGGCGGCCGTGACGCGCGGCAAATAAGGTTTCAGGTTGAGCTTGAGGCGCGCCTTCAAGTTCTCGGCGTGCTGATAAGTCGCAGGACGGTTGTAGCCGTGGTCGACCCACAGCACGGGGATGTCCGGCTGAGCCTGCACCGCGAGGTGCAAGATCGCGGCTTCGTAGGGCCGGAAATTCGTCGAAACAATCGCGCGGGCCCCCGCTTGGGCGACGGCCCAGCAGACCACCTCGAGGGGAGACTTGGCGCGCAATTCGCTGTTCAAACGGATGATTTCAGCAGGAGTCAGGGGCATTGGATTCGAAAGTGTCGGACTTGGGTTCGCGCGACTAAACCCCGTGAACTACGGGATTAAGGACGTTTTTTTCGAGCTTCAGACTCAGCGTCTGGCTCGCGGGCGTGCATCGGTTTACGGACATGACAAGGAGAATGCTTGCACCTGTAGACCAAAGGGTAAAGATTAAAACAAGTCATATCGACTAAAGATGTCATGATTAACTCAAACCTGTACACTTCAACGGGATTTCGTCAGCCGGAAACGGCCTTGGCGACCCCTCGGGTTTCCCGGCCATGAACGGCATGGTCTACCTCGTCGGCGCCGGCCCCGGTGACCCGGAGTTGCTCACGCGCAAAGCCCACCGCCTCATCGGAGAGGCGGAGGCCATCGTTTACGACTATCTGGTCGCGCCCGAGATCCTCGCCCTCGCCCGCGCCGATGCGGAACGCGTCTTCGTGGGGAAAAAAGGCGGCGGCTTCTGCTGCCCGCAACGTGACATTGAGAGCATCCTCATCCGCCTCGCACGCGAAGGTAAAAGCGTCGTGCGGCTCAAAGGCGGCGATCCGTTTATGTTTGGCCGCGGCGGCGAGGAAGCCGAAGCACTCGTCGCAGTCGGCATTCCCTTCGAAGTCGTGCCCGGAGTGACGTCCGCGCTCGCCGCCGCCGCCTACGCCGGCGTTCCGCTCACTCATCGCGCCCACGCCTCGGCGGTGGTTTTCCTCACCGGTCACGAGGACCCGAACAAGCCCGATTCCGCGATTCATTGGGAGGATTACGGAAAACTCGGCGCCACTCTCTGCCTTTATATGAGTATGAAAAACCTCGAGACGATCACCCGTCGTCTGCAGGCCGGTGGTCTCTCCGCCGAGACGCCCGCCCTCGTCGTCCAATCCGCGACCACCGGCAACCACCGCCAACTCCTCACCTCCGTCGCCAAAGTCGCGCTCGAATCCGAGCACGCGGGCTTCGGCTCGCCCGCGATTGTCGTGATCGGCGAAGTCGCCGCGCTCTCCACCAAGCTCGCTTGGTTCGAATCAGCCGTGGTCGCGAGCGCCACCGAGTGGAACCTACGCCCATGACGGTTGCGCTGATCGACAACGGCTCGCTCGTACCGGCCGCGACGCGCAATCTCCGCGTCGTCGCGACGGAGTTGTCCGTCCTCATTGAAACGACCGTGCACGCCGTGTCGTGGAAACACAGCGACCGCATCCCGCTCGCCGCCCTCGATGGCGATTCGCCCGGCACGACCCTCGTGCCTTTCGTGCGCAGCCAACTGGCCCTCGGCGAGCGCCACTTTGTGTTCGCCCCGTTCTTCATCAGCGCGCAGGGCGCGATCGGCTCCGCACTCCGCAGCGATCTCGAAAAACTCCAACAAGAACACGCCGAAACTCCTTTCGCGTTTACCTTCACCCCCGGACTCGCCGACGCGGGCGTGATCGCCCAAATCGTCGCGACCCGAGTCCGCGAGACCATCGGCGTCGCGTCCCTCGATCTTCCGCCCGTCCTCGTCGTCGACCACGGCGGCCCCTCGCCCGCGTCCGCTGCGCTGCGCGACCGCCTGACCGGAGACGTTCGGGCGCTGCTTGGCTCCGCAGTCCTCTCCGTTACCGCCGCATCCATGGAAGGTGGCGCGCACGCCCACAACCACCCGCTCCTTGCAGAAGCCCTCGCGGCCCTGTCGGCGCCCCGCACCTCGCCCCCACCAGCCCGCACCGACGTCGTGGTCGCACTGCTGTTTCTTTCACCCGGCCGCCACGCTGGTCCCGGCGGCGACATCGCTCAAATTTGCGGCGCGGCCGAAGCCTCCAGTCCGTCGCTCTGCTGCCACCTGACCGATCTCGTCGGCACGCACCCGCTCGCTACACCCGCGCTCGCCGCAGCCTTGCAGAACACTCTCTCCAACCTTCACGATCCCAACCTCGCATGAGTTCCACGCCTGCCACACCTGCCGCCAACGCGCCCACTGCTCCCGCCGCCAAGCCCCTCGCCAAAAACGAAGGCATCAAGGCCGAGAGTAATTTTCTCCGCGGGAATATTCTCCGCGACCTCGCCGATCACTCGACCGGCTCAATCACCGAGGACAGTTCGCTGCTCACAAAATTCCACGGCATCTATCCGCAAGACGATCGTGACCTCCGCTCGCAACGCCGCAAGGAGAACAAGGAAAAAGCCTTCAGCTTCATGGCGCGCATCCGTGTCCCCGGCGGCGTCTGCACGCCCGCGCAATGGGTCACCCTCGACGCCCTCGCAAACACCCACGCCAACGGGACGCTCAAGCTCACGACGCGCCAGGCCTTCCAATTTCACGGCATCCTCAAGGGCAATCTCTGGTCCGCCATCAATGCCGTGAACCGTTCGTTGCTCGACACCCTCGCCGCCTGCGGCGACGTGAACCGCAACGTCATGTGCAACCCAAATCCGGAGCAATCCTCCTTGCACGCCGAAGCCCTCCGCATAGCGAAAGCCATCAGCGACCACCTTTCGCCCCGCACCCGCGCCTACCACGAAATCTGGATCGGCGAAGACCTCGTCGCCGGTGGCGAACCCGAGTCCGAGCCCCTTTACGGTGCCACCTATCTACCACGGAAATTCAAGACCGTGGTCGCCATCCCGCCGAGCAACGATGTGGACATCTTCGCGCACGACCTTGGCTTCATCGCCATCGCGGATGCCACCGGCCAGAAAATCGCCGGCTTCAACGTCACCGTCGGCGGCGGCCTCGGCATGTCGCACAACCAAGTCGAAACCTATCCCCGTATCGCGGACGTCCTCGGCTATTGCACCGTCGGCCAAGCCGTCGACGTCGCAGAAAAAGTGATGCTCGTGCAACGTGACTTCGGGGACCGCACCGACCGCAAACACGCCCGCCTCAAATACACGATCGAAGACCGCGGGATCGTCTGGTTCCGCGAGGAAGTGGAGCGCCGTCTCGGTTACCGGCTCGGATCGCCGCGGCCATTCGCGTTCACGCACATGGGCGACCGCTACGGCTGGGTCGACGGCGAAAACGGTACGAGCCACTACACGCTCTTCCTCATGAGCGGCCGCGTGAAGGACACTCCCGAGCTCAAACTCAAGACCGCCCTCCGGGAGATCGCCCTCGCCCACAAAGGCGACTTCCGCCTCACCGCGAATCAAAATCTCATCATCGCCAGCGTGCAGCCCGGCGAGCGGCCCGTCATCGAAGCCCTCCTACGTAAACACAAACTGGATACGGCCAACAACGTCTCCGGCCTCGCCCTCAACGCGATGTCCTGTGTCGCGCTGCCGACCTGCGGTCTCGCCCTCGCCGAGAGCGAACGCTACCTCCCTGAACTCGTCGCCAATCTCGAAACCGAAATGGAAGCCGCCGGCCTCCGCCACGACGAGATTACCCTCCGCATCACCGGTTGCCCCAACGGTTGCGGCCGCCCCTACCTCGCCGAAATCGGCTTCGTGGGTCGCGCCCCCGGCAAATACAACGTCTACCTCGGCGCCGCTTTCAACGGCTCCCGTCTGAACATCCTCTACAAGGCGAGCGTCCTCGACACCGACATCGTCGCCCTCCTCGGACCGATCATCCGCCGCTATGCCTTGGAGCGCACCACCGGCGAGCGCTTCGGCGACTTCGTGATCCGCACCGGCTACGTGAAACCGACCGGCACTCCCGCCGATTACCACGATAAGGCCGACAAGCCCGTGGTAGCCGCCACCGCGTGAGGGGGAGCGCAAGAGCCTGCTCGCCGGCGATTCTTCGCTCAGCCAAAAAAATAGGACGGACCGCATACCCCTATGCGATCCGTCCATTACTTGCTTACTTACCCCAATTCTCCACCGCTAAGCGGAGGAGAAAATTGAACTTACAGTAGGTAAGCACAGTTCCGCGAAAGTTCCAGCTCGCGGCGCAATAATTTCGCGTACCAGTAGCCGCCCGCACCCAAGGGTAACGTCGTGCTTATGCGTAAGGCTGCGCCGGCCGCGATTCTCCGTTCCCTTCCACCGGCTTCTTCTTCGGCCGCGGTTCCACCCAAAGTCGCAACACCAATTCGGCCAAGTTCTTCATGCTCGTCCGCTTAAGCCCTTCGTGCCGCACGGCTTCTTGGAACAGGGGCACCACGCCGCTGCGCTCCTCGTAGTAGCGCCAAAAATCATGATCCAACCTTGTCGCCGCTGCATGGTCGTCCACGCTCGCTTTCGCCAAAGCGCGAACTTTTTCCTGCCAGAACTGTCTTTCGTCACGATGACTCTGCCAGTAATCAAACACTCTCTGCTCCCAGCGATTGAGGCTCATGGCGCCAACGTGCGAACCACCTCGCCAATAACAACTGCAAAAAACGCCTTCCTGTCCCGCCTCACCTCGGCGTTGCCTTCCCCTTCTTTTCACCGCTCATTCCATCCGTCCGACTAAACATACCATTCCCACCATGTGGCAAAAATTCAAAGAACAACTTCCCGCCGTCGTCCTGACTGCGTTACTCGTCATTGCCGGTGCCTTCTGGGTCCACCAACAAACCGTCTCCGAGCTGAGCGATAAACAGCGCTCCCAACTCATCCCGCTCCGCGAGCAAAATGACGCACTCAAGGCAGCCTCCGAAGAAAATCGCCGCCAGATCGACGCCACCAACAAGCTCCTCCGCGATGCGATTTCGAAGCGCGAAGCCGATCTATTCCGCACCGACGAAGAGATTCAGAAGCTCAACGTTGAACGCATGGACGCCCTCGCCGACGCCATCGCCAAGAAAGTCCAGCCCTACAATCCCCTCCCGAAATCACCCGAGGACGCCGAGAAGATGCAGAACGAACAGTCGGACAAGGTTTCCTCCCGCATGGCCGAGAAGATTCAGCCCATCTTAGCCGAAATGTCGAAGGACCAAAATCTCACGCGCGAATCCATCGAGAAATATAGCAACCGGATCTCCAATCAGGTGGGCAACGTCCTCACGGCTGAACTCGCGAAAAACCAAGTCCTCCAGAACAACATCGTGACGACCCAGACCGTCGCCCAGGACTCGCTGAAGCTCTCACACGAAATCACCGCGCTCTATCTCAGCTCGTTCAAGGACCAGGGCCTCATTACCCGCCTCCTCACCTTGCCGGCCAACGTCATCAAGGACGCCGCCAGCCTTAGCATCGTCAACAGCACCGAGCGCAAGAAACGCGAAGCTGAACTCGTCGCCAAGATGGCGGAGTTGGACAAACGCCTCACCGAAATCCAAGCCCAGTCGCCCACGAAGTAACCCGCGCCCGCGCCGCCGCACTCATTTCCAGCCACGCGAAGTCCTCGCGTGGCTTTTTATTTTTCTTAATCACCCCTCTCGCGTATGCCCCTTCAGCCCTCCGTCCGCCTCGCGGCCACGTCCACCTTCGCGCTCGGCATCCTTGCCACCCTCCTCACCACGGGCTGCGGCCAACGCGGCACCGCCGTCGCCGCCGGCAACCGCGATCAGGTCATTCATATCGGTAATCTCACCGAGCCGACCGACCTCGATCCCCACGTCATCAGCTCCCAACAAGACGCCCAAATCACCATGGCGCTCTTCGAAGGTCTCGCCCAATACGACCCCAAGGACTCCACGCCCGTGCCCGCCGTGGCCGAGCGGTGGGAGCACTCGACGGACGGGCTCACGTGGACGTTTCACCTCCGGCGTAACGCCAAATGGTCCAACGGTGATCCGGTCACCGCACACGATTTCGTCTTCGCTTACCGTCGTATGCTCACCCCGAGCCTCGCAGCCGAGTATGCCTCGATGCTCTACGTCCTGAAAAATGCTCAACCGCTGAACGGCGGCAAACTGGCCGACGTCACTCAACTCGGCGCGCGCGCCGCAGACGACCACACCCTCGTGCTCACCACGGAGTATCCCGTGCCCTATCTTCCATCGATGGTCTGCCATGCCGCCTGGTATCCCCTGCATCGCCCCACTCTCGAAAAATACGCTGGCCTCACCCAACGAGGCTCGGCCTGGACGCGCCCGGGAAATCACGTGGGCAATGGCTACTTCGTCCTCACCGAGTGGAAGCCCCACCAATTCATCCGCGTCACCAAAAACCCACACTACTGGGACCGTGACGCCGTGAAGCTCACCGCCGCCGTCTTCTACCCCATCGAGAGCGAAGATGCGGAGGAGCGCACCTTTCGCGCTGGGCAGCTGCATACCACGTCCACGCTGCCGATCTCCAAGATCGCGGTCTACCGGCAGGAAAAATCTCCGTTCTTCGAGCCGCACGTCTTCCTCGCGACTTTCTTCCTCCGCTTCAACGTCGAGAAACCACCGTTGAACGACGCCCGCGTGCGCCGCGCCCTTTCACTCGCCATCGACCGTGAGCGCTTTGTCCGCGATGTGCTCCGCGGTGGCCAGCTGCCCGCCGGCCATCTCACTCCACCCGACACCGCCGGCTTCAACGCGCGCACGAAGCTCGCGCATGACCTGCCCACCGCCAAAAAACTCCTCGCCGAGGCCGGCTTCCCCGGTGGCAAGGGTTTCCCCAAACTCGAGTTCCTCTACAACTCCACTGAAGCCAACCGCCTGATCGCCGAAGCGCTCCAGCAAATGTGGAACAAGGGCCTCGGGATCGACATCACTATGCAGAATCAGGAAGCCCGCGTCCAAACCGTGTCCATGCGTTCGGGCGACTACCAGATCGGCCGTTTCGCCTGGATCGGCGACTACCTTGATCCGAGCACGTTTCTCGAACTCATGACCGGCGACAGCGGCAACAACCTGACGCGGTGGCGCCACGCCGACTACGACCGCATCTATGCCGAAGCCAATCGCACCGCCGACAACGCCCACCGCTATGAACTCTACCAACGCTGCGAGGAGATCATCGCCGCCGAGAGCCCCATCGCGCCGATCTATTTCTACACGCGCAACAATCTCCGCCGACCCGAAGTGAAAGGGTGGTATGGTAATCTCTTGGACAACCATCCCCTCAAAGGCGTCTACCTCGATCC
>CAMATV010000049.1 GCA_945861235.1 Opitutus sp. GAS368 | reverse complement strand
GACGACCTCCGGCTTCAACGTGCTCTACGGGGCCGGTGCCACCGGTGGCCCCACGTTCACCCAAGGCGCGGCGACGGGGGTGGGCTCGATCACGCAGTCGCCTTCGTGGCTGGGGATTTGGAGCGACGCCAGGATTTTGAACTTCCGTCACAAGTTCTACGGCCGTCTGTGGAAAGTGGAGACCAACGCCAGCTATTCGAAAACCGATACGCTGCGCGATTCGCCTGACTACTTCACTGGGGCGGCACTGGGCCGGGCCAACCTCGTCATTCGCGGCTCCGGCATCGCCGGCGACGCGGAAAACATGCTGAACACCCTCCCCACCGCTTACACCGCCTTCGACCGCAGCGGCAACGCCGTCGACATCTTCGACCAATCCCAATTGGTGATCACAACGGCGACGATGACGAAACTGGAGTGGGCGCGAACCAACGAGCAGCTCAAGGTGCTCGTCGCCCGCGAACTGGAAACGCGAATTCCCTTCACGATCAAAACCGGTTTTGAGTTCAACCGGGAGGACTACGAGCAGGCAGGCCAGACCGACAGCTACACCTTCCGGACCGGGACCACCGATGATGTGCGCAAGGCCGGAAACTATGGCCTCATGAATCCCTCCTACGGCAGCGCTTATGCGGGCCGCACCATTCAGTGGATTAATATGAAGAGCTATTACGATCTCTTCCGGGCGCGTCCCGACTATTTCACCTGGAACGAAGGCGCCGCGCATAGCTCGGGCGTGAACACCTACAAGAATCTCGTTGAAACGATCTCGGCTGGATTCCTGCGCTTGGACGCGAAGTTGTTCCAGAACCGGCTGTGGCTGGTCGGCGGAGTGCGCTACGAACACACCGGGCTGAAAGGCGCGGGCCCGTTGAACGATCCCACGGCCTTCCTCCAAAAAGATACCAAGGGGAATCTCGTCCGCACCTCGACGGGCGCCACGATCCCGATCACCAGCGACGTCTTGGCGCGAACGAAACTCCAGTTTGTCAAAGGCGGCTCGACCACCGATCGCGCTTACGACGGCTACTATCCGAGCTTCAACGCCAGCTACACGATTAACCCTTTTCTGCTCGCCCGGCTCGGCTACGCCAAAACGATCGGCCGGCCCAACCGGGGCTTTATTGTGCCCGGTGTGACTTATTCGTCGGAAACCGCCAATCCCCAGACGATCACCATCAACAACACCGGCCTGGTGCCGTGGAAGGCGGACAACTACGATCTGACGCTGGAGTCCTATCTCTTCAAAGGTGGCGTTGGATCCATCGGTGTTTTCCAGAAGGATATTTCGGGCTTTTTCGTCACGACTAGAATCCCGGCCACGCCCGAGATCATGAACTTATACGGCTTGGACAACGACTCGAACGCCAACTACGAGATCGCGACCCGCGCCAACGGCACCTCGCCCACGCGGATCCGCGGCTTCGAGTTCAACTATAAACAAAACCTCCGCTTCCTCCCGAATTGGGCGAAAGGGCTGCAGCTTTTTGCCAACTATACTTACCTTGATCTGTCGGGGTCGAACGATGCGGACTTCACGGGATTCAATCCCGAGACGCTCAGCTACGGCGTGAACCTCACCCGCCCGCGCTACTCGGTGAAATTCCTGATGCAGATGCAGGGTGAAACTCGTCGCGCGCCGGTGGCAGCCAACGTGGCCTCGGGGATCCCCGTCAACACCTTCCTCTGGCAGGGCGCGAAGAAGCGGCCCACGCTGACGGCGGAGTATCGGATCCTGCGCAATCTCTCCATCTATGGATCGCTGAGCGATTTCTTTGGCGGCGGGTTCAAGGACGTGCAGCGGCGGTATCCGGATGGCGGCAACACGCCCGGCTACGCGCAGTTTCAGCGCGTCCAGGAGTGGGGTTTCGCCGTGACGCTGGGTCTCAAAGGCGAGTTCTGAAATCCGAACGTGCAATTTGGGCTCTCGTTTTCGATTTCGACGGACTCATCCTCGACACGGAGACTGTAATGGTGGACGCCTGCGCCGCGTTTCATGTGCGCGCGGGCCGACCGTTCGCGCGAGAAGTCCTCGACCAGACCGTCGGGCATGAAGATCAGCCGCCGGATATCTGAGGCGCGTTCGACCCGGCGGTGGATCGGTCTGCCCTTCAGCAAGCGCTTGAGCGCCATCACGAGAGCCTCGTGAGGCAGTTGCCGATCATGCCCGGCGTGGAGAATTTCCTCCGGGCTGCGCAGGCGCGCGGGCTCAGTTGTGCCATCGCGTCGAACTCTCCGCGCCAGCGAGTGGCAGCGCATGTTGCCCGATTGGGGTTGCGATCATATCTCGCGGCGATCCGAGGCATCGAGGATGTCGCGCGCGCGAAGCCCGAGCCCGACCTTTACGAGGCGGCGGTGGCGGCGCTGGGTGTGGCCGGCGGCGAGGCAGTGGCGTTTGAGGATTCCGAGACCGGCACACTCGCCGCGAAACGCGCCGGGCTTTGGTGCGTCGCCGTGCCGAATCCATCGACGCGGCATCAGAAGCACACACGCGCAGATCTTCGGATCGAGTCGTTGGGTGGCACGACGTTGGCGAAAATTATTTCCGAACTGGGCTCGCGGCCCGAGTGGGTGTCGCTGCGGTAGTTCGCTCGATGCGCCGAACGGCCGGGCGGCGCGTCGAGCGAAGCTCGCGGGCCTACTCGCGGAATCGGAACGAAAACAAATCCGCGTCTTTCAGCGCGACGCGGAGTCGCACGATTTGGCCGGCGAGGGCCGACACATTGGTGCGGCCGGTCCACGAGACGGAGCGCGCGACTTCGTCACCGACAATCTCGCGCGATTCGGCGAGGGCGTAGCCGGGCAGGGCGCGGCCGGCTTCGTCCTGGAGCTCGAAGCGGAGGCTGCCAGCCGCGGAGGTGGCGTAGTTGACCTCCAGTGAGCGTCCGGAAAATCGGAACGGTTTCGAGACCATTTCGCCGCCCGCATAACCGGCGTGCAGCGATGCAAAACCGTCGAGCCGGACAGAATAGCGGGCGAGGTGATGGCCCGGCTGGCCATACTGACGCTGCACGAAAAACGACATCTCGGCCGGGCCGGTTTGAATGACATTGAGCGCCGGGTAGTTGGTGCGAGAGGTCCAGTTCTCGTGGCCGATGCCGGGGCGCACAAAGCCCTCCATAAACGTGCGGTCAAAAGTGGTGCCGCCGCGAGTGGACATGAGAATGGTGTCCGAGATGTCACCGAAGTAAGCGGGGTCCACGTTCACCGCTTTGGCTTCCTCGGCGTTCAAGACCTGGCGCTTGGGAAGAAAGCGCGCGGCGATCGCGAGGTAGAGATGCGGCGCGCGCGGATAGGGCGAGGTCTGGTTGGTGTAGATATGTTCGGGTTCGGCGGCTGTGCCGTCGGCCGCGCGAAAGGTCATGTCACCTTCCTCGGTCCAGGTTCGAAAATCGGGACTCGACGCGCGCGCGACCCAGCGGACTTTGGTGGTCCGGCCGGGTACGTCGACGAAGGTGCGGAAATAGCACACGTAGCGCCGCTCCGCTTCCGACCAGAAGGCGAGATTCTGGGAATCGTAGCGGTAGGCTTTCACGGGTGGAAGCATCGGCGTACCGTCGGCGAATTTCCTCCACGTCACGCCGTCGGCGGAGACGTAGCGGATCAGTCCCGACTCGCGTGTCCCGCCAATGGCTTTCCATCGTTCGGCGGGCGGTGCGTCGGCGCGGGTGTCGATGAAAACGGAAAAGTTGTGCGTCACCGGAGCGGCGTCGCGGAGCACGACGTTGTTGGCGGGTTTGGTCCAGGCCACACCGTCGCGCGATTCCGCGTAGGCGGTGAGCTCGTTGGTCGATCCGTCCTTCCCGGGCAGGGGCAGGCCGCGGTAGTAGGCGCGAAACCCGCCGCCGGGTGGTGTGACGATGGAGACGTAACCACAGAAGGCACCCTCGTGAGTGCGGTCGAAGGCGAAAGCGACGCCTCGCTCGAGGGGAGTGTGCAACTTCAGCTCGGCACCGTGCAGCGACTCGATCAGGAAGCGGTCGACGAAAAGTTCGCGCCGTGTGCCGAGCTGCAGCGGTTGGGCGAGGGAAACAAAGGGGAGGAGGAGGAGAAGCAGTGGTGCGAGGAGGAGTTTCATCGTGGGGTCGGATTTGCGTTGGCGCCGAGCGCGATCGGGATGAAGTGAGCTAACCGGAATTTCCGATAAGTATACAATGGTATAAGTGAAAGCTGACATCATTTTCAGGAGAAATATCTTTAAGTTCACTTGCCTTTGATGAAGGGAAGA
This sequence comes from Opitutus sp. GAS368, assembly GCA_945861235.1. Taxonomy (GTDB): domain Bacteria; phylum Verrucomicrobiota; class Verrucomicrobiia; order Opitutales; family Opitutaceae; genus GAS368. The sequence continues at coordinate 8,563 of CAMATV010000049.1, read as the reverse complement.
TGTTTTCGGCTTGAGGTGCCACCAATAAGTATACACAAGGATTTATTCCGGCGATCCCCTGGGGCGTCGCTTCCAGCCCACGAACCCGCCCCACCATGAGATTGTCCACGTATTTTGCGACCTTCGCGCTTCTTTCCTTTGTGCCGGCTTTCGCCGCTCAGACCGGCGCACCCCCGCCGGCCAAGTCTCCCACCGACCTGAGCGGGGCGTGGCAATTGCTCGTCGATGACTCGGTCATCGCCGAGAAGCGCGGCGTGGTGCGGCGCTATCACGCGTTCGAAAAGGATGCGCGCAATCCCGTGCTCGTCGCCGACCGCCCGTGGGAGGGGAAGGTCGTTTACGTTTACGGCTCGGTGCTGCCGGGCGTCGACGGCCGCGGCTATCGGATGTGGTATCACGCGTGGGCCGCCGGCGAGTATCGAAATCTCTACGCGACGAGTCCCGACGGCGTGCGGTGGGAAAAGCCGACGCTCGGTCTCGTCGAGTTCGAGGGCTCGAAGGCCAACAACATTCTGTTCCGCCGCACCAAGGAGGATCATCTCCCGGTGGTGCTCGCGACTCCGGAAGATCCCCATCCGGCGCGACGCTACAAGTTGGTGAATTACGACTACGGCCGCACCAAACCCAACAACCTCACGAGCGGTTTCTACGGCGCTTATTCGGCCGACGGCATCCATTGGACCGACGTGCCGCGCAACCCGATCCTCGCGGATCCGGGTGACGTGGGGAATTTTGTGTGGGACGCGCGGGCGAAGCGCTACGTCGCCTACACCAAAGTCTTTGCCCCGGTCGATGGCTATCGCCGGCGCGCCGTGGGCTTCACGGCCACGACCGACTTCGAGAAATTTCCTCCGTCGGAACTGATCCTCGTGCCCGACAAGATCGACGATCGCTGGGTGACGCAGGATAAGCAGCACACTGATTTTTACGGTCTGTGCGGGTTTCCCTACGAATCAGGTTACATCGGGCTGCTGTGGATTTTTCGCATCGTCGATGGCAAGAACGACGGGCCGCTGGTCGTTGAAATCGTCTCCAGTCGCGATGGCGTGACGTGGCATCGCCAGGAAGGCGACCGCCCGCCGGTCCTCGACGTCGGGCCGAAGGGCTCGTGGGATGGCGGCATGATCACGACGGTGAATCAGCCGCTCGTGGAGGGTGACCGCATCAAGCTTTTTTACGGAGGATCGAAGCACTCGCATGGCAGCGGCACGAAGGATACGGGGGCGGGAGTGGGCATTGCTACGTTGCGGAAGGACGGGTTCGCGTCGCTCGATGCCGCCGCCGAGACCGGCAGCGTGACGACGCGGGGCCTGCGCGGGGTGCGCGGTCCGCTCCGGATCAATGGCGATTTCCGCGCGGGCTCGCTGCGCGTCGAAGTCCTCGATGCCAGCGGTCGCACCTTGCCGGGCTATGGCGCGAGTGACTGCTTGGCGGTTGCCCGCGACGGCACCGATCTCCCGGTGACGTGGCGCGACCGCGCGACACTCCCCGAAAGCGCCGCCGAGATCAGCCTGCGTTTTCACTACACCGGCGGCTCGCTCTATTCGTTTCATGCCGGCCCGGCGGTGACGCTGGCTGACGAGGCCAGAACTCCGGACCTCGCCATCGACTTCGAACGAGAGCAAAGCGCCGCACCGATTGTGTTGAAAGGTGCTGCAAAAATTCAGCCGGCTGAGGGCGGAAACCGGGTGCTGGCGCTGAAGGCCGCCGGCGACGGGGCCGATCTGCTGGGCACGGCGAATCTCGGAAAAAATTTCACGCTGGCGGCGCGGGTGAAGATGACGGGCACGCAACTGGCGCGGCTCTTCAGCGCGCACCGGGGCACGGGCGAATTCGCCACGGGCGAACTCGTCTTCGACGTCAATCCGCGCAGCGGCGTCGTGCGTCTGGTCGTCAACGGCCAGCGTGTGCTATCGCATCCGCGCTATTTCGCCGACAAGCAGGTGCACCATTTTGCCGCCACCTACGCGAACGGCGATGTCGTGCTTTACCTTGACGGCGTGCGCGTGGGAGACGGCCGGTTGCGCCAGGGTAGCGCGCACCTTTTTAGCGATCGCACAATCATCGAGCATTTCGGTGCCGGGCGCTCGGAGGTTGGGGTGACACTCGTCGGCGATCTGCGCATCGGGGAAGACCCCGGCACTCGCTTCATCACCTCGGCTACGAGCGAGGATAATAATCAACCGACGGAGCAGTTGAGCGGCACGGTCGACGATATTTTGGTGGCGCGGCGGGCGTTGAGCGAGACCGAGGTGCTGGCGTTGAGTCGCGGAAAGTAGCCTCGGCCGAAGCTTTCAGTCTGTCGTCATGCGCTCGCATTAACCCTGTCGGCGAACTACCTTCACTGCATGAATCCTCCTACGCCTGAACCAGCCTCATTCATCTTGGCGACTGCCGTCGTGCCGTGGACCGCCTCAGGTGCATTCGACAGTGAAATTTTCCGCCGGCAGGTGCGCACGATTGGGCGGGGGCTCACCCGGCACATCTATCTTTTTGGCACGGCCGGCGAGGGCTACGCGGTCACGGATCGGCAGTTCGACGAAATTGCGGCGTGTTTCGCTGCGGTCGCGGGTGAGGAGAACGTGAGGCCGATGCTGGGTCTCATCTCGCTCTCGTTGCCGACCATCATTGAGCGCATCGAGCGCGGCCGGGCGCTTGGCATCTGCGAATTCCAACTGTCCCTGCCCTCGTGGGGCGCGCTCAACGATGCGGAGTTGGCGACCTTTTTTGCCGAGACCTGCGGTCGTTTTCCGGACTGCACGTTTCACCACTACAATCTCGCGCGGACCAAACGCCTGCTTACGGCGGCGGACTATCGGCCGCTGGTTGAACGCCATCCTAATTTCGTCGGTGTGAAGTCCAGTGCCGACGATCCCGCGGTGGTCGCGGACCTGCTCACAATGGCGCCGCGGCTGCGTTTTTATTTTACTGAGTTCGGTTACGCGATCGCGCGGCGCACGCACGACGTCGGATTGCTCGCGTCGCTGTCGACGGCGCACTACGGGCACGCGCGGCAGTTCGTGGCGGGCGACGATACGAGGCGAACGGCCGATCTCGCCGAGTTCCGCGTGATGATCGCCGCGATTCGGGAAGTCGCCGCGGGTCGCATGCACATGGATGGCGCGTTTGACAAAATGCTTTTTCGGCTATCGGACGCGACCTTCCCGCTGCGGCTGCTGCCGCCTTACGCATCGGCGACTCAGCAGGAGTTTGCCTGTTTCCGGTCGGCCCTGCCGGCTCGTTGGCGCACGGACGGAAACGCTGACGAAAACCTTCACCCGCTGGAATAACAACGCACTCATGCTCAAGCACAAATCTGCCCTCATCACCGGTTCTACGAGTGGCATCGGACTCGGAATAGCCCGCGCCTTTGCCGAGCAGGGAGCTCGCGTCATGCTCAATGGCTTTGGCGATGCGGCGGCGATCGAGCGCACGCGTGACGAGTTGGCGGCCAAAACCGGGGCGGAGGTCCGCTATCACGGGGCCGACATGAGCCGGCCTGAAGCCGTGATGGCGCTGGTCGCGGCGACGGAGGCGGCGTTTGGCGGGGTGGATATTTTGGTGAACAACGCGGGTGTCCAATGCGTGGCACCCGTCGAGGAGTTTCCGCCGGAGCAGTGGGAACGCATCCGCGCGATCGTGCTCGATGCCAGCTTTCACGCCACGCGGGCGGTCCTGCCCGGCATGAAGCAGCGCAACTGGGGGCGGATCTTGAATCTGGTTTCGGTGCACGGACTCGTCGCATCTCCGTTCAAGAGCGCCTACGTGGCGGCCAAGCACGGCCAGATCGGGCTGACGCGGACGGTGGCGCTGGAACTCGCCGAAACCGGCATCACGTGCAACGCGATCTGCCCGGGCTATGTGAGGACGCCGCTCGTGGAGGGACAGATCGAAGCGCAGGCAGTGGCGCACGGGCTGCCGCGCGAGCGGGTGATTCGCGAGGTCATCCTCGCGGCGCAGCCGTCGAAGCGATTTGTCGAGGTGGAGGAGATCGCGGCGCTCGCGCTGTTTCTTTGTGGAGACGCGGCGCGCTCGATCACCGGAGCAGCGATCCCGGTGGATGGCGGATGGACGGCGCGCTAAAGGCGGAGGCCATAATCATTCCGTCCACGATTCCCCATGAGTCTGCCCGAGCACAACCCGATACGCCAAGCTTGGCTGATGGTGGCGTTGTTGTGGATCGCCGCCTTCCTCAATTATCTGGATCGAATGATCCTCATCACGATGCGTTCGTCGATTAAGGAGGCGATCCCGATGACCGACGCCCAATTCGGATTGCTGACGACGGTTTTTCTCGTTGCTTACGGCATGTTGAGTCCGTTCGGCGGATTTTTCGCGGACCGATACAACCGGAGTCGGATCATCGTCTTCTCGCTTTTCGGATGGTCTGCGGCGACCTGGCTCACCTCCCACGCGAGCACGATCAACGAGGTGCTTTTCTACCGTGGCCTGTTGGGCGTCTGCCAAGCCGCCTATTTCCCGGCTGCGGCCGCCCTCCTGATGGATTATCATCGGGATAAAACCCGTTCTCTGGCCAACGGCATTCACCTCAGTGGCGTTATGGTGGGTTCAGGCCTCGGCGGCTTGGGTGGCTGGATCGCCGACCAAGCGCACTGGACTTTCGTTTTCCAACTGTTCGGCGTAATTGGCATCCTCTACGCGGGCGTGTTATTTTTTTTGCTAAAGGACCGGCCAAGGGAGATCGCGGCGCCCGGCGAGCCGGTTGACGCCGTGCCGGTCCTCCGACTGGGCCAGACCCTCGTGGATATTTTCAGCCGGCCCGCCTACCTACTCGCGCTGATGTTCTGGGGCATGCTGGGTGTCGCCAGCTGGTCTTTCATCGGCTGGCTGCCGGCCTACTTGCAGGAGCAGTTCCACATGTCCCAGGGCCGGGCCGGACTCACGGCGCTGGGCTACATCTACTCGGCCAGCCTTATCGGCATGGTGGCGGGCGGCTACTTCGCCGACCGGTGGACCCGGACCAACCCTCGGGGCCGCATCTACGTCGGGGTGATTGGCGTGCTCGTTGCCATCCCCGGGGTCCTGCTCGTGGGCAATTCGGGCCTGCTGCCGCTGGTACTCCTCGGCATGGTGATCTACGGCTTCACTCGACCCTTCCCCGACGCGAGCATGACACCGCTGCTCTGCCAGATCATCGATCGACGCCACCTCGCGACCGGCGTCGGCGTGCTCAACATGTTTGCCGTCATGGTCGGCGGCGCGTCCATCTACATAGGCGGTGTGGTGCGCGACGCCCAGATCAACATCACCACTATGTTCAACTTCGGCGCCCTCTCCCTGCTCATCTGCGGCGTGCTGTTATGGGCGATCAAACCCCGCCCCATTCCCCCCACCGAAACATGAAATACGTCACCACTCTTACGCCCCGCGACCAACAAATCGCCGCCACGCGACTGTCCGGGTTCATGCCGGACGAGGTCTACGACATCCACGTCCACCCTTATAAGGCCGAGCATTTCGCCCCCGGCACTTGGTCCGCGCTGGCCGAGCATCCCCTGCTGGGGTGCCGCGAACACCGCGCCGCCCTTCAACGCTACATGCCGGTGAAGACCATGCACGGGCTCTATTTCGGCATGCCGCACAAGACCGCCGCCCGCCCGGCCCTCAACGCTTGGCTGGCCGAAGAGGTGAAGACCCACGGCACCCCCCTCAGTCGCGGACTCATGCTCGTGTCCGCCGCGGATGACCCCGGCATGGTGGCCGCCGCCCTGCGCAGCGGACGCTTCTGCGGCATCAAGGTCTACCACTGCTACGCGAGCCGGCCCGACACCATGAACGCCAAGCTGGCGGAATACGCGCCGGACTGGATGTGGGAGATCCTGCACGAGGTCCGCGGTATCTTGCTGCTTCATATCGTGCGCGACGGCGCCATCGAGGATCCTTCCAACCAGCAGGAGGTGCGCCGCCTGTGCCGGGCCTACCCAAACATGCGACTCATTCTAGCGCACATCGCGCGCAGCTTCAACTACCGCAACGCTCGCCGCGGGCTTCACACCATGGCCGACCTCGACAACGTCGTGGTCGATACCTCGGCGGTCTGCGAGACCGAGGCTTTCCGGGCCGCTCTGAAGGTCCTCGGGCCTCGCCGCGTCTTATGGGGCTCGGATTTCGCCGTCTGCGAAGTGCGCGGCCGCTGCGTCAGCACCGGCGACTTGTTCTTCTGGCTGCACCCCGAGCTGCTCCGAACCGACTATGCCGCCCCGACCAACAACGACATGACTCTCGTGGGCATCGAGTCGCTCATGTGCCTGCGCGAGGCCTGCGAGGACACCGGTCTCACCCGCGGCGACCTCGACGATGTCTTCTGCGCCAACGCCAAGCGCCTGCTTGCCCCTCACCTCGCCCCGGCTCTCCCCGCGCCGGCCGCGACCGGGCCCGAACTCTGGCAGCGCGCCCGCACCGTCATCTCCGGCGGGACCGGCCTGCTCTCGAAGCGCGCCGAGATGTTCGACGCCAAGTCTTGGCCCGCCTATTTCTCGCGCTGCGCGGGCAGCGATGTCTGGGACCTCAACGACCGCCGCTACGTCGACTTCGCCGGCGGCGTCGGGGCGATTTTGCTGGGCTATGCCGATCCGGACGTCACCGCCGCGGTCACCCGCCGGCTCTCGCTCGGCACTTACTGCTCCCTGGTCAACCCGCAGGAGGTGGAACTCGCCGACAAGCTCCTCGCCTTGCACCCGTGGGCCGGCAAGGTCCGCTACGCCCGCGGCGGGGGCGACGCCATGACCATGAGCGTGCGGATTGCCCGCGCCGCCACCGGCCGCAGCGGCGTGGCTTTCTGCGGCTACCACGGCTGGCATGACTGGTATCTGGCCGCCAACCTCGGCGAGACCGATGCCCTCAACGGCCACCTGCTCCCCGGCCTCGAGCCGAAGGGCGTGCCGCGCGAACTCAAGGGCACGGCGCTGCCGTTCAAATACAACGACTTTGCCTCCTTTGAGGCGGCCCTGGCCAATCTGGGCGACAACCTCGCCTGCGTGGTAATGGAACCGATGCGTTCGCAGGTGCCGAAAGACGACTTCCTGCAAAAGGTCGCGGCCCGCTGCCGCGCCGCGGGCGGCGTGTTCGTGGTCGACGAGGTCACCAGCGGCCTGCGTTACGGCCACCCCGGCGCCATGGCCCGCCTCGGCATCGACCCCGATGTCGTCGTCTACGCGAAGGCCATGAGCAACGGCTTCCCCTTCGGCGCGGTGATCGGTCGCGAGCCGGTCATGGCCGCAGCTGACGGTAGTTTTATTTCCTCCAGCTACTGGACCGACGGCGTTGGGCCTGCGGCCGCGCTGGCCGTGCTGGAGAAAGTCGAGCGCCTCGGCGTGCAAAAAATCATCTGGGAGCGCGGCGACCGCCTGCAGCAATCCCTGCGCGCCCTTGCCTCACGCCACCCGGCGTGTCGCCTGCTGGTCGGCGGCATGCCGGCCACCCCGACGATGGTGTTTGATCTCGGGCCCGATGCCCCGCTCGCCCAGACGCTTTACGTGCGCAAGATGCGCGAACGCGGCTACCTCGTCGCCACATACTACTATGTCATGCTCGCCCACGAGGAATCGCGGATCGAGGCCATGCTGCACGCCGCCGAGGAGACCATGGGGGAGATCGCCGCGATCATCACCCGGGGCACCCTGGCGGAGGAATCTGGCGTCGCCCGCGGCCTGCGCGGCTTCACCCGTCTCGCCTGACCCGCTCCCCCGATGTTCCCCCTTCGTGCCGTCCCCTTCGCGCCCACCGCGTCTTCGCGCCTGATTGCCCAGCCCGGCTGGGCCCGCCTCGCCGGCCTCAGACTCGACTGTCATTTGCCGCGAGGGCCAGCAGGAGGGCGCGCGCAAGGGCTACAATCCGCGTCGCAAGGGCCGCAACAGCCACCATCCGCTCTTGGCGGTCAGCGCCTGGACCAAGATCGACGAAAATTACTCTGTCGGGGAGATCCCCGTACAGTTGCGGGGGGTGGTCGAAGACGCGCCGCTTCATCGTGGTGCGCGAGCGGGTGCGGGACGACAAGGCCGCTGTCGGTCGCCTCCTGCTCGACGTGCCCGGCTACACCTTTCGCGTCTTTTCCACCAAACGCACCGATGCGCCCGAGGTCATCTGGCGCGACTACAACGGGCGCGCCTGCGTCGAACAGCGCATCGAGGAACTCAAGCACGACCTCCCGGCGGGGGGCTTTTGTGTGCGCGAGTTTTTCGGCACCGAGGCGGCGTTTCTGAGCGTGCTCTTCGCCTTCAACCTACTCGGCCTCTACCAACGCCAGCTCGACCCCGCGCGCCCGTATCGCCAACCGGCTACCTTGCACCGCTAGGTCTTCGTCGCCGGGGCGATCCTCGGGCTGGCCTGGCAGGCGCGCGCGATGGCGAGGCGCTCCTCAGTCCGCGTCGAGTGCGCGCAGCCACTCACTGTCTGCGAACGACCTCGCTTGAAACGCCTGATCGAGCTGCGTCACGTTTCGGCCACCCACGAGCACGGTTCCGACCTGCGGCTGGCGCAGCGCCCACGCGAGCGCGAGTGTCGCCATGGGGATCCCCGAGCGCGCCGAGACGACCTTGAGCCG
>CAMATV010000048.1 GCA_945861235.1 Opitutus sp. GAS368 | reverse complement strand
TGCGCAGCTTGGAGTCGCCGATTCCTGTGGCCATATCCATGGCTGCTTGGGGGTCATTTTTAGCCATACTTTGGCTGATATTGCTCGCAGCTATGTCTTTAGTTTTGCCCTCGGGGAGCGACTGCATCCACTGGGTCGCGGCGGCGGGGTTTTTCTCGGACCACTGCCCTACTACCTTTTCCTGAGCTTCGGTACGCAGCTTGGAGTCGCCGATTCCTGTGGCCATATCCATGGCTGCTTTGGGGTCATTTTTAGCCATGCTTTGGCTGATAGCGCTCGCAGCTAAGTCTTTAGTCCGGCCCTCGGGGAGCGACTGCATCCACTGGGTCGCGGCGGCGGGGTCTTTCTCGGACCACTGCTCTACTACATCTACCTGAGCTGTGGTGCGCAGGTCGGAGTCGCCGATTCCTGTGGCAATATCCATGGCTGCTTGCGGGTAATTTTTAGCCATTGGTCGGCTGATACTCTCCGAAAGCATGTCTTTAGTATCGCCCACGGGGAGCGACTGCATCCACTGGGTCGCGGCGGCGGGGTTTTCCCTGGACCAAAAATTTAACTGAAATAATGCTTTTTCCTCAGCTCTCGTGCGCAGGTCGAGATCGCCAATTCCTGAGGCAATATCGAAGGCTGCTTTGGGGTCATCTTCAGACATAAACTCGCTGATACCCTTCGCAGCTAAGTCTTTAGTCCGGCCCTTGGGGAGCGACTGCATCATGGCGAGAGCTCCCTGATCACCCTGCGCTGCATTTTCGAAAACCTTACTGATCGTGCTGTCTTGGGAATCGCCGGGCGGCAGTGACTGGGCATAAGCAAACGCCCCTTGAAGATCGGTCTTTGCCCAGGAGGAAATTACTCCTTCAAGAATCGCGTTCTTGATCTTGGATTCGGTCTGCTGGTTAGCCCAGGCGAGAGCCGCCTTCAGGTCGGACTCGGCCCATGCAGAACCGATACTTTCCACCAATATACGACGTCCAAACTCGTTGGGAACCTTATCAAGCAGAGCGATCGCCAATTCTGGATCTCTCTGAATAAACGACCTAACTTCATCAGTAGTGGACGGACCACCCACCGAATTGTCACTCATTTGTGTAAAACCAAACAACAATTGCAACACACTCTTAGGGTGCTTTTTAATACCTCTCTCTACCGCGGCTTTGAGAGCAGCTTTCTTCTCTTGGATTTGTTGGTTACTCCCAACCCCTTCCTCAAGGGCCAGTAGTTCGGAGAGAGCCTGACGAATCTCTCGAATTTCTGAGGACTCAACCTCCTCCCCAGCGGCAAGCTGTAAGTCGCTCTTCTCCACATCCACCGTTGGTGGCTGACTCTGGGTAGCCCGGGCGAGCTTGATGCTCTTGGCTCCAAGCCCGGTTGCACCCTCGGCAGCTTTTGAGGAGTCGGTTTTTGTATCGGAAGTCGATTGGCTCACGAGGCCAATCGTGACTAGGACTCCGAAAAGCAGGATGGCCGTCGGGATGAGGAAGGAGCGAGTGTTCATAATGTTGGAGTCTGTTTATAGAGAATTTCTGTGATGTGCGGCTCGATGCCGCAGCGGGTGGTTTCGACTTCGGCAAGTTCCAGCAGGTGGAGTCACCAAATGGATGTTTTCGTATTTGATGCCTGAGGCGCCGGTCACTTGAGTAGCGCCTGGAGTTCCCAAGTGCGTTTGAGCTCGGGTGTCCCGGGGCCGTTATATCCGAGCAGGCGAAATCCCTTTGCCTCGATCTTGCGGTCTTTCAGCGCGGCATCGAGGGCGGATTTTGCCTTGGCGACGTTGGCTTCGTTTTGATCGCCCTGCCACGTGAAGCTGAGGGTTTTTATGGCGGGGACGTCGCGGACCTCAACTTTCGCCCCATCAGCGCCGGTTTTTCCGACGGCAGTGTCTTGATAGAGAAACGCGAGCGATGTTTGGCGCAGGTTTTGTCCGTCGCCCTCGGCCATCGATATTTCGACCGGTGCGGTCATAGGGATGTCGTTCTTCTTGATGTGGGAAAACAACGTCCAGAACGCGCCATTCTCCCTCTTTCCCGTGGTGAAAGCGGCACGGTAAGATGGATAGGATTTCTCGCTGACCTGATCGTAAGGGCCGGGCTTGGGCCAGCCCTTTGGAAGCGGTGCTTCATCGACATAGGCAGGCGGCTGCGTGGGAGTGGGATTCTGCGCCGGGGCGTTGGAAGCAGCGAGGCACGCAAGAACGAGAATTAAACGGCGGCAATATTTTTTCATATTGGGTTGGTTAAATGAGGGATCACGTAGATCCGAGGTCGGAGTCCGGACGCTTACCCCGAATCAGTGTAGCCGCCCATTTAAGGGCGGCTGAACACTCTGCCTCGACTAAGGTGTAAAGTCCGTAGTCCTTTATGCATTGGGCTTATCTTCCGAAGCGTGCCTTTTCCGGAGACTGCAACAAGCGGAGGTCCTGAAGCAGATCTTCCTGGCGTTCGAAATTGCGGAGGGTCACCTTGAACGCATTGCGAGCTGTCCAAGCTTTATTCGCAAACTGAATCTTCGGCTGATTGTCGAAAATGGCGACCCCGAGTAACTGAATGTTGTTTTGGTCCGCGATAGCAGAATACTTGTCGATGAACTCCTGCCCGCGGCGGATGTAGTAGCGCCAGCTCGCCTCATAGTCGTTTGCGTCATAGAGCTCAGAGCCTTTTTTGAGCGTATCCTGCACGAATGTGATGGCATCCACGCTGGAGATATCTTTCTCCGGCAACTCCATCGGATCGGGGATGACACCCTCGATTACGTTGACCAGTCCGTTGTATCCCTCGATGTCGGTTTCACGGATGGAGACCCCGTTGATCGTGCGCTTGTCGCCGTCTCGCAGCAGGTAGATAGGCGCTCCGTGAATCGTGCGTAACCTGTTATACGGCTTGGAGTTTTCCGATACGTGTTTGCCCACAATCACGTGTCGGGCGAGGAGCCCGAAAATTACCTCGCGATTCTTCCCGGAAGGGTTGGCAATGATATCCGCGTATTTTCCGGAAGCTTTCCAAGCATCGTCGGTGGGCGCGAAAATCGTGAACTCCTGGGATGAAGCCACGTTGAGCGACAGTCCGCATGAATCCAGAAGTTTCACCAGAATACTGAAACGATCGTCTTTCCTGAGAATGTCGAAAAGGCCCCTTTCCGACGGAGGAATCACACTGTCGATCACGTGCACAATGCCGTTCGCGCAGGGCAGGTCGGTTTGTTTGATAACCGCTCCATCGACCGTTGCTCCGCCAGCGGTCGCTTTGAAATTCAATTGCTGACCGAATATGGACCGGGGTGTGACATCCGAGACGCCGAGACTGCGGAGCCCAGGCACTTTTCCGGCCGCAAAGATTCCCTCGGTGATGTGATGCTTGATGATGTCTACCAGACGCTGGTCATTTTCCGGAAGGAAGAGCGATGCGACATAATCCGGCGGCAGTTTTTTGAACGCCTCATCGGTCGGCGCGAACGTCGTGTAGAGTCCGTGCATATTTTGGAAAGTTTTCCCCTGACGACTTGCCGTGATGGCTTTGGTGAAAATCGTGAAGCGTCCATCTTTCTGGAGACGCTGAAAAAGATCGTCCGTCGTCGGAGTCAGCACTGTGTCGATCAGATAAATCACGCCATTGGAACAGGGGATAGGCTTCGCCGTAAATCCGGCCCCGCCGATAATTTTTTTCTTGTAGTCGATTGAAACGAACTGGCCCGATGCAGTTCTGAGCAGAGTGAATCGTTCTAGCCCGAATTCCGGTTCGGAGCTGGGGAGCACATGGAAATTGAACACCTCCTCAAGCCGCTCGTTGTTCTGTGGCGCCAGCAAAGTCTCGACTGCACCCTTCGGCAGCTTCTTGAAGGCCTCATTCGTCGGCGCGAACAAGGTGAAGCGGGAACCCGTCTCTTTTGAGAGAGCGGATCCGAGTTTGGTCTTCTCCAAAAGCGCCTGCAGGCTGCTGAGGTCATCCCTCTCGCGAACCATTCGCCCGATGGTCTGGGCTTCAGCTGGATCGGCTGCGTTGAGACTTTGCGGCGTGACAAGTGACAGGAGCAATGCGGCTCCCCCGACGATTACATGTTTTAGTTTTTTCATAGTGTATAGATTAGAAAGTTTAGGCGGGCTTTTTGACTTATTCGCTGAGGTAAGATAGAGCATGTTAGTGAGAAACGGTTTCAATGTGGTCTTTCGCCCAAATGCTGGAAATGGATTCAAAAATTGCTAGGAATTTACTTCCGCGCCCGCCGCACCGGATCCGCTCAGAACACGGACGGGCGTCGGGGTGATCGGGTCACGCTAAATGGGGCCGGTTGAAATGTTACTCGGAGGGGTGCCCAACCGCCAAAACACCACCATAAACACCCCAACATTGAGTAAGAAACGGCACACGAAGGAGGCCCAGATTAAGGCCATCCGTGACCACGAATCCGGCCGGAGCCAGGCCGAAATCTGCAAGGAGCTGAACATCACGGCCCAGACATTCTACCGCTGGAAGAAGCAGCTCGGGATAGTGTTTTCACTTTTGACATGATATGGAGCGCTCTTTTCTACGTTAGCTCTTCGCCAGCGCGACCAGGTGCTCCTGCTTCGATTTGACCACGCCGCCGGGGTGTTCGAGCGTGATAACGAACGCTTTCGGCTTGGACAATGCGAGTTTCGCAGCGATGGGAACCACCACTGGCGAACCATTGCTCGGGATGTCGAAAACACCGCCATCAACGGGCGCGTCCGCATCGCGGGTGGGATCCACGATCCAGAGTTGGTATTGGGCCTTGCGGGGATCGTTAGCGGGAATGCCCGTGAGAATCATGAATCCACGCTGCTGAGCATCGCTCCAGAGGACCCGCCCGGCGGCCTGTTTGAACTCGCCGAGGCCTTCGAATTTCCGTTCGATCATGTCCTTGTCTTCGGAGCGGAGACGCGCGGCAGCCTGTTCTGGAGGCAGCGGTGCTTTCGTGTGCGTGAGGACGAGCGATAGAATCAGGATGGCGGCGGCCGCAGCCCACCCGATCATCGGATTGAGCAAAATGTTTTTCCAAGCCGGAATCTGCGGGTAAATGATGGGCGAGCCGCCAGAATGCCCGATCATGGCCGCCTTCTGATGCAATCTGGCTGCAAGGCCCGCCGGCATCGGTTCGAGCCGTTGCAACACAGGCTCGACCGCCAGGGAGGCGGCTAGCAACTCGAGATCCGCGTCTGGCGCGATGTCTGCTTGCTCACTCAGTAAAGCGAGTTCGCGTTCCTCGTCCGGGGTCAGATCGCCGAGGGCGCGACCGGCCAGCAGTTCATTGTAACGGTTTTCAGAATCAGACGGGTTCATGATGCCGTTTTGGTGTTGGTGATTCCGGCACTCCTGAGATGATCGCGCAGGGCGAGCAGCCCGCGCCTGAGGAGCGTTTTGACCGTGCCCAGGGGCAGCCCGGTCTTTTCAGCGATTTCCGGATGCGTGAAACCGTCATCGAAAAACAGGTGAAAAAGCTGCCGGGTCTCCTCCGGAAGGGTTTTGAGTGACGATTTCAATGCCTCGGTATCGCAGGGAATGGACGAGGCCTCCAGCGCCGGATCGGGAAAGGAGTCCGCAACTTCCAGAGGCTCGAAGCTCGGATTGCGCCCCTGGCGGCGGAGGAAATCGATTGCGCGGCGACGCGTGATCATTCCTATGAAGGTGGATTCAGAGGCGACGGTCGGGTCGTAGGTCGCAGCCTTTTTCCAGATCTCGGTGAAGATTTCCTGGACGAGATCCTCGGACGTGGCGCTGTCCTTGACGTAGCGTCGCACAAGGGTCCAGACGATCGGCCCGTAAAGATTGATGCACACGTTCATGGCGCCTGTCTCACCGGCCGCGACTCGTGGCAGGACTGGCTTTGAGATGATAGGAGCGGAAGTGTTCACCATTACTTCGGAGGGATCATAGAACGATTTGCAGATTCTCCCAGCATTTTCTGACGCTTCTTGGCGAGAAGACCGTTGTCCATTTGATTGGGCAGCACTGAAGAAAAAGAACTCCGCCCCCAGATTTGGAAGAACCGGGAGCGGAGACATATGTTGTTGTTTCTTATTTGTAGCGACCGGGTCAGGGCTGCGACACTTGCTTTCAGTTGCCCTTCTTGCCAGTTGCGGGCGGCATGAGGACGGCGTCGATGATGTGAATCACTCCGTTGGAGCACTTCACGTCAGCGGTGGTCACCTTCGCCGTGTTCAGAAAGAGAGCGCCTTCCTTTGCTTCCAGCTTGATCTTCTTTTTATTGAGTGCGGTGGCCTCGTTGAGCTTGATGGCGGTCCCGGAAGGCACGTTGCCGCTGACAACATGATAGGTCAGGATGTCGGTGAGCATCGCCTTGTTCTCCGGCTTGAGCAGATTCTCGACCGTTCCAGGCGGAAGCTTCGCAAAGGCTTCGTCCGTGGGAGCGAAGACGGTGAACGGGCCACACCCCTTGAGGGTATCCACCAGACCCGCGGCGCCGAGGGCGGCGGTCAGGGTCTTGAAGGAACCGGCGCTGACCGCGGTTTCAACGATATTCTTTTCTTCGGCGGCATTCAGAGATGCGCCAGAGAAGGCGGCAAAACTGAGGGCGACCGCGAGTGTTTTGAACAATGATTTCATGCTGTTGGTTATTTTCTTTTGTTTGTTTGTTTGTTGATCCGGGCTCGTTGGTGAGAACCGGTTTCAAAGAGAGCTTTCGGCGAAAGGCTGGAAATGGATTCAAAAACCGCTAGGAATTTGCTTTCGCGTCCGCCGCACCGGAAACGGTCAGAACGCGGACGGGCGTCGGGGAGTGAGGGGGTATGATTATTTGGTGACCTTGAGAATGCCATTCATCAAAAAAGAATGGCCGGGAACGGTGCAAAGGTAAGGATATTCGCCCGCTTCTGCAGGCAGGGTGAATACCATCACGCCGCTATTTCCGGGCTGGATTAGATTGGTGTGCATGATGATTTCGGTGGATTTAGGAATGTATTTTTTGGCCATGGCATTGGGATCGGTGAGCATGGCATTGGCCAGGGCGATGACCTTGTTTTTTGTTCCCGGTTTTGAGAATCAAAAGATTACGTGGCTGAGGAATGGCGCTCTTGTTTACGAGGATGATTCTCACCTTCGTGCCGGCCTTTGCGGTGAGAGACTTCTTGTCATACATCAGCGGATTGGCGGCATCGGGCTTGAGCACGAGTTCAGTCACGTCCTCGGCAAGGACGGCGGCGTTGCACAAAGCGATGGCGCAGGTGGTGGCGAACAGGGAACGTATTTTCATGTTTGGGTTCTGGTGATGAGAGTTTGTTTTTTGCGGGCCTGAAAGGAAATGCGTTGCACTGCAAGGAAATTGCTTTCGCGCCCGTCGCACCGGAAACGGTCAGACCGGGGATCGGCGTCGGGGAGTGCGGGGGTCTGATACCAGACGCTGCGTACGCGTTGCAGCGGTTAGCAGGTGCTCCGGGTACTCCGCGGCGCATTGTAATAACGGATCAGCCTGCGCGATCCGCGACGGGAACCATTGGGGCCGCCGAACCGACGAAATTACTATTCAGCCTCGCGACCTCACGGCTGCTTGCCGATCGCGAAGAGATGCTTCACCCCGCGCACATACAGGCGCCCGTCGGCAAAGGCCGGAGAGGCA
The DNA here is from genome assembly GCA_945861235.1 of Opitutus sp. GAS368. Taxonomy (GTDB): domain Bacteria; phylum Verrucomicrobiota; class Verrucomicrobiia; order Opitutales; family Opitutaceae; genus GAS368. The sequence goes on along the minus strand of CAMATV010000048.1, from coordinate 5,219 downwards.
TCCGCGGGCTCCCCCAGGGGAGACGCGGCGATCTCCTTGAATTCCTTGCCTGTGGCCAGGACGTGCATGATGCCTTGCTTGTCCAAGGCGTATACGCGGCCGTCGGCAAAGGCCGGAGAGGCGTGGAATCCGGTTTTAAAGTCATGTGCCCAGCTCCTCGTTCCATCCTGCACATCATGGCAGGCGATCAGCCCGTCGCCAGTGGCGAAGAAGACGCGGGCGGCGGCGACAAGCGGGCTGGCCATGGCGGGAAGGGCTTCGGAGGCGGTCCAGAGCACACTGGTCGCCGTTACATCTCCCTCACCGCCCGGCAGGATCGCCGCGCCCTTGGCATTCTCCATCGCCGCCACCACCACGCCGTCCCCGAATGCCGGCGACGGCGTCACCTCCCCCCCGAGACACTTGACCCGCCAAAACTCTTTCCCCTTTTCCGGATCGTAGGCGATTACCCATGGGTTGCCGGTGGTGATGAGCTCTTCGCGTTTGCCAGCCTTGATTACGATCGGCGTGGACCAACTGTTGGGCACCGGGCGCGGCGTGGTCCGCCAGATCTCTTTGCCAGTCGCGCCATCCAAGGCGATGAGTGCCGAGAGCTTCTCATCCGCCATGCCCCCCTGGTCGAGCTGCACGATCAGGAGCGGCCCGTGCGTGAGCAGGGAGGCCGCATGGCCGTAGGCGTTGGCCGGGGCGCCCAAGTTCCTGGCCCAGGCCAGGTTCCCCTCGAAAGAGAACGCCGCGACGGCCCCCGTGGCGAACATAGCATAGATGAGTCGGCCATCCGTAGCCATCGTCGAGGCGGCATAGCCGCCGCGGGAATTGTCGTCCGAGAAGACCGTTGGCACCGCGGCCGGGCTGTCGCCAACCTTGGAGATCGGCTTTCGCCAGAGGATGGTCCCGGTTAGGACATCGAGGCAGTAGATCTCACAGCGATCCTTGTCGGCGCCGCTCAGAAAGATACGGTCCTTCCAGACGATCGGCGAGCTGTACCCGGGCAGCGGGAGCGCTGTCTTCCAGAGGATGCCTTTGCCGCTCGCTCCGTCCCACTCGACGGGCACATCCTTGTGGGAGGAAACGCCCAGACCGCCCGGCCCGCGGAAACGTGGCCATTGGGAGCGCATCTCATCGGCGGAGGCCAAGGGGGGCAACGGCGGCTTGGCGGCTTCAGCCGCTTGCGCCGGGAGACCCAGCAGCATCCCGTAGAGCAACGTCATGAGCGGCAAGACCGTCGCAACGCGCAACCCGCTCGCTGCTCGTGCCGGGTAGCCGCAAACCGAAACAGAGTGCGCAACCATGGTGACTCCTTATTCCTTGCCCTTGGTCAGGTCAAAGCAAGCCACGCAGTTGGTCATGCGCAGGTACATCTTCCCCTCCGCGATGGCGGGGGTTGTGTTTTCGGCTGCGCCCGAGTTCTCCACCTTGCCGAGCAACTCGAACTTCTCGGGCGACGCTTTGATCATGGTCAAGAGGCCGCGCTCGCCGATCGTGAAGAGCTTGCCGTCTGCGAGGACAGGCGAACCGTTCTCCACGTAATCGCCGCCGCTGAAGGTCCCCACCTGGTCCCACAGGGGCTTGCCGTCTCCTTCCAGCTTGGTGCAGGTGAAGTGCTTGCCCGTGCAGGCGTAAACGTGTCCGGCGAAGATCACGGCCGTCGTGGCGCTCATGCCGCCGCGATCCCAGACCTTTTCCGCCTTTTCAGGCGTCATCTTGTAGGCATAGCGCGCTCCCGCCGCGACCAGGTAGTCGCCGCTGACGACGGGGGAGCCGGCCCATCCGCCCGGGACGGACCACAGGACCTTCCCAGTCTTCGCTTCCAGGCAGAAGATCTGCTTTGCGTCGTTGCAGAGGACATGGGGCTTTCCGGCTTTGACCCATGCCGTTGCCGAGGAGGAACATCCCCGGCCGGCCGCGATCGCCTTCTGGTTCCAGACGAGCTTTCCGTCCTTGGGGTCATACGCTGCCAGCCCCAGCTTGGCGCCGCTCCGGACCACGACAAGGCCGTCGACCAACAGCGGCGAGGAGCAGTTCGGGCCATAGTCCGGCGGCGCGCTCGTCCAGATCTCAGCGCCAGTCTCGGCGTTCAGGCAATACAAGGCGAGACAGCCGCTGACATAGCAGCGGCCGTCGGCTACGGTCGGGGTGCTGGATCCAGAGGTTTCGATATCCGGCATGGGCGCATTGGGATACTCCTTCTTCCACAGGGTCTTTCCGGTCGCTGCGTCCAGGCAGAAGATGGCGTCTTTGGTCTCGGCGTTCACCGTCGGCACGAGCCGCATCAAGGCCTCCCGCTGCGGTCCCTGGATGCCGTTCTCCTGAAGCCACTTGTCGAGTTCGGCTTGGTTGGCGAACTCCTTCTTCCTCGCCTCCTCCAGCTTGGCGAAGAGCTCCAGCGGAATAGCGCGAGTCCCGGCCAACAAGCGGTTCTTCACAAAGGGACCGAACTTCTTCTGCTCATCATCCTTCAGATTCTTGGCGATCCAGTCGTCCGCCCACCCCAGGATCTCCTGGTTCTTCAGTTTTCCCCGGTCTGGCGACAGACGAGCCGCTTCGGACGCCTTGGCCAGGGCCTCGGGCAGCTTGTCCGGCCCTTCTGGAACCAACTGGATGTCGATGGCCCATCGGTCCCCGCCGGCGATGCGGCGCGTGATCAGCGGATCTTTCAGCCCGACAAAAAGGTAGGCCTTGCCGCCGACGACCACGACGCTGCCAAAGCCGCCTTCCTTTTGGGTCGGGATCGGCTCGCTCTGCCAGAGTTTCTTCGGCCCCTTGGCCGGCCATGGAGCCAGAAGCGCCGGCCCCTTCGCCGCCACGCCGTCCCGGGTCGGGCCGCGCCACTGGGGCCAGTTCTCCTCCGCCTGCGCCGTGTTCCAGGCGATCAGCAGACATCCGACCACGAGCATCGTCCCTGCCAGGAATTTGCTTTCGCGCCCGCCGCACCCGAAACGGTCAGACCGGGGATCGGCGTCGGGGAGTGAGGGGGGCTGGTTCTTTGCGTTCATTGTTTCCTTCTATTGATTGGGCGGCCTACTTCTTCGGCACTTCCGGCGCGGACTTATGGCTAATTTGATGCCATTAGTTCCTGACACCTTTTAACCCCTACCCCAACGAAACCGTCCCTCTACTGCTCCCGAACCGGTCGGTCTCTATGTTCATGCGTTGCAGCATGGTCACGAAGAGGTTGGAGAGCGGGGTGTTGTTTTTTTGGTCGAAGGCGACGTGGCCAGCGTGTTTGAAACCGCCGCCGGCGAGGACGATGTTGAGGTTTGTGGGCTCGTGTGAGTTGGCGTTGCCGAGGTTGCTGCCGAACATCACCATGGTGCTGTCCAGCAGGCGTCTTCCGGCTTCTTCTTTTTTGGCCAGTGCGGCAATCAAATCGCGCACGGCGGCGAATTGGGCTTCTTCGATGCGGCGCAGTTGCTCGACTTTCCCCGGTTCTTTACCGTGGTGGCTGAGGCCGTGATGGTCGAACGAGACGCCGGGCACCAAGGGCGCGGTGGAAAGGCCATTCACCATGATGGTGAAGAGCCGCGTAGAGTCGGTCTGTACTGCCAGCGGCACGAGGTCGAGCAGCAGGCGCAAGCGGCCGATCATATCCCTGTCATCGGTGATGTCTTTGGGCGGCGCGGCGGCCATGGCGGGTTTGGGTTTTTGCGCCCATTCCAAGGCTTTGGCGAAGCGCAGTTCCATCTCGCGCACGGATGTGTAATATTCGTCGAGCTTGGCACGGTCGGCGGTGCCGACGCGGCGGCCGAAAGTTTTGGCCTGCCCTTGCACGCTGTCCATGATGCTGCGGCCCTCTTGCATCTTTTGCATCTGGCCTTTGATTTCATCGGGCGAGCCCTTGAGGAACAACTTGGCGAAGACCGTCGAGGGTTTGGTCTCAGCGGGAATCATCACGCCGCTGCGGGTGTAACTTATACTGCTTTCGCCGTAAGTGCTCAAAACCAGCGACGGATAGCGAGTCTCGGTGCCGATTTTTTCGGCGACGAGTTGATCCAAGGAAACCGTGTTGCGAAAACCGCTCAGGCCCGGCCAGGCCGCCGAGGTGAGCCAGGTCATCTCCGACGAATGTCCATCGGCACCAGCCTGGTTGGGGTGCGAAATTCCCGAAAACAGGGTGAAATCGTTGCGGTGCTCCTTGAGAATCTCCAAATAGGGCGAGAGGGTGTAGTCGCGCCCGGTGTTTTCCGGCAACAGCGCCGGCCCGTAGAGGCCGTAGGCGTTGCAGATGCACACCATGCGGCGCGGCACGCCGCCTTTGCCGGTGGCATCGGCGCCCAACCCGCGTGTGGGCAGCATCGAATCAAGAAACGGCAGCGCGAGCGCCACGCCGGAGCCACGCAGAAAAGTGCGACGGGAGATTTGGGTGTTCATGGTTTTCCTTCTTGGTTTTCATTCTTGATGTGCCGGGCAACTCATTTGCTGCCAAACACCGAACTCTGCACCACTTCGTGAACGATTGTCCGCAGTCCGAGATTCTGTGCCTTCGCTTTCTTCAGCACATCTTCGACAACCCAGCGGTCGGCGAATTGCACGCCGGCACCGGTGCCATAGGTGAGCAACTTACCGATGATGGCTTCGGCCACTTGGTCTTGCTGCTCCATGATCAGCCTTTTGAATTCGCGCACATCGGCGAATTTGCGGCCATCGGGCAGTTCGCCGGTGGCGTCCACGGCGCGGCCGAGTTTGTATTGCCAGATGTTGCGGCCGAGCAATTTTTTCGGTTCGGGGTCGCCTCCTCTAACTGAACGATAGCGCTCGCGCCAGCCGCCGATGACATCGAAACTTTCCAACGCGAATCCGGGCGGGTCAATCTTGGCATGGCAGCCGGCGCAACTTTTGAGGGTGCTATGTTTCGCCAACTGCTCGCGAATGGTCGTGGCATCGCGCGTGTCGGGCTCAATGGTGCCGACGTTGGGAGGTGGTGGTGGCAGGGTGATGCCGAAAAGGCGCTTCAGCACCCACACGCCGCGAAGCACCGGCGAAGTAATCGTGCCGTTGGCCGTCACCTTCAAAACCGCCGCCTGGGTCAGCACGCCGCCGCGCACGCTGTCGGCGGGCAGCGCGACTTTATGAATCTCCTGCCCCACCACGTTGGGAATGTTGTAAGCTTCGGCGAGGCGGCGGTTGATCATAACGAAATCGGAGTTGATGAAGTTGCTGACGCTGAGATTGTTCTGCAAAACCTCGTTAAAAAACGCCTCGGTCTCGGCGACCATCGA
>CAMATV010000047.1 GCA_945861235.1 Opitutus sp. GAS368 | reverse complement strand
AACTCTTGGATGCGCTCCAGGAAGTCCAACACGGTGGGGCGCCCATGTCGGCTCACATCGCCCGCCAAGTCGTGCAGTTTTTTCATCGGAGTGAAAAACCGGTGGTGGAGTCCGAGCGGCTTTCGCCCCGAGAACAGGAGATCCTCGATCTGCTCGTGAAGGGTCTCGTGCTGAAGGAAGTCGCCGACCAGCTCGGCATCGGTCTGGAAACGGTGCGAACGCACGTGACCCACATTTACCAAAAACTCCATGTGCGCAGCCGGACCGAGGCCGTCGTAAAATACCTGCGACAAGGGCAGTAGTGGTTCGACGATCGCGTTCCGGCGTGATTAGCAGTTGGAAAATCCGCCGCTTGAAACGCTCACCCGTTGACAGCGATCGGTCGGTCGCGTGTCTCTTTCCGTCGTGATCGCTGCGGCCGACTTCCGATCTAACGCAAAATCGCTAGGAAAATTCGCGAGGCAAACCTGCACCGACGAGCCATCCCTGACACCGGAGAATCAACTCCTCCCAAACCCATGATAACCCCATCCACCCTCCTTCGCGCCGTCCGCGGTCTCGCCGGTTTCCTGTTTTTGAGTCTCGCCGGCAGTGCGGCCGTTTCCCCCTCCGCCGGTCAATCCGCGGTCGCACTCGAGAAATTTGAAATCAAGGGCGACCGCTTCGAAACCCGTAACGTGGACCAGCCCCGCACGGTGGACGACATCACTCCCTACGTGGTCGTCGACCGCGAACTCATCGATCGCAGCGGAGCGATTTCGATGCAGGACTTCATCACGCAGCTCCCGCAGAACACCGCCAACGCGGTCTCACCGAGTGGCATCGGCAACACCAACGCGAACGTGAGCGTGATCAATTCCCGCGGCCTCGGCGCAGCCGATACGCTCGTCCTCGTCAACGGCCGGCGCCTGCCCAGCGGGTCGGCGTCGTCCACCGCGTCCGGGCAAGCCGACCTCAACACCATCCCCCTCGCGGCCGTCGAACGCATCGAGTTTCTGCCCAGCTCGGCGGGTGCGATCTACGGCGCCAACGCCACCGGCGGCGTCGTGAATATCATCCTCCGCAGCGATTACCGCGGCTTCGAGGTTTCCGCGACGTATGGCAATCGCACGACTGCGGGCGACGCCGCGCGGGTGGGTTTTTCGCTCGCGGGCGGCATGGTGTTCAATCAGGGCCGGACCCAGTTGATGATGTCGGCGAATTTTTCGCACAACAACGGCATGTCCAACAACGAGGGTGGATTTTACGCCCGCATGCGGACGCGCGTGCTGGAGCGCAATCCCTCGCTCTTCACCGGGCTGGCGTTTCCGGCCATCGGCGCGAACCTCAATATCCAGCGCGCGGCGGGTGCCACCACGAATCTGCCGATCATCAACGTGCCCTATGCGTCGGTCCCGCGCACGTCGAACGGTCTCCTGACCGCCTCGCAGCTCATTCCGCAGCTCGACAACAACGCCACGGAAGGTTGGGGCGCGCGCGGCGGCGGCGGCCAGAACTGGACGCGGCAGGAGCAGGGCATTCGCGCCCTCATGACCGAGTTGACGCACCGCTTCACGAAGGACACGGAGGCGACGCTCCAAGTGAATCTGGCCGAAAATACGGCGTTTGTTCTGGACGGCGAGTTTCTCCAATCCTCGGTGCCGGCCGCCAACCCCTACAATCCTTTCGGCACTGCGGCGCTCGGCGCCGCCGGCGTGCCGGTGCTGATCACAACGCGCCTGCACGACACCGCGAACACCCCGCGCAACACCAAAACCCAAACTTGGAATGTGCTGAGTTCGTTGAAGGGCAGGCTCCCCGGCGACTGGCGCTGGAACGGCGACGTTTCCTACGGTCACTCCACCCAGAGCCGCCGGTTGAGTACGGTCGTGACGTCGCGCGTGACCGCGGCGCTGGCCGGCACTCTGCCGGGATTTGTCGGCAAATTCTACAATCCTTTCATCGGGCCCGCCAGCGGCCTCGCCAACGATCCGGCCCTCGTGGCCGAAATCAGCCGGATCAATGTGCAGGGTGCCAGCACCGGAATGTGGTCGAGCGCCCTGCGGGTCGCGGGGCCGATCCGGTTTCTGCCGCTGGTCGAGCCGCAGCTCTCGGGCGGGGTCCAGTGGCGCACCGACTCGGCTTTCAACGGACTCAACGGCGACATCGTGGTCGGCACCAACAGCCCGCCTACCGCGACCGTTACGCCCGACATCACGCGCGAGACCTACGCCACCTATGCCGGAGCGACCGTGCCGCTGATCGACGCGAAACGTCCCAGTCCGTTCGCCAAGCGCCTCGAGATCACGGGGTCGGTCCGCAACGAGCACCAGTCCGGCGAAGTCGATGGAGCCACCAAGGCTCGCAGAAAGGGATCCTATGCCAGCACCACCACCGCGACGGGCCTGCGGTTTGAGCCGATCACGGGTATGACGTTTCGGGCGAGCTACGGCGAGGGCTTCACCCCGCCGTCGGTGGGCAGCATCGGTGCCGCCTTCCCCGGCGAACTTCCGCTGACCATCACGGACCCGCGTCGCGGCCAAGCCTACACCGTCGCCGACACGGTCACTGGCGGCAACCCGGGCCTGGCACCCGAAACTTCGCAGAGCTTCAATTATGGCTTAGTGTTCCAGCCGCGCTGGCTCACGGGCTTCCGGATCAGCGCGGATTTTTACCGTATCAAGAAACAGGATCGCATCGTCAATTTGTCCACGACCACCCTGCTGGCGAACGAATCTCTGATGCCCGCCGAGCGGATCACGCGGGCCGCACCGACCGCCGCCGACACTGCCGCCGGCCGTCCCGGCGTGATCACCTTCCTCGACCTCACGCCGATCAACTCCACCGAGCTGCTGACCGAGGGCATGGACGTGAACGTAGGCTACAAGTTTGCTCTCGGAGACAACCGTTTCGATGTGAGCGCACTCGGGACCTTCGTGGACAAATACAGAACGCAGCTGGCCATCGGGCAGCCCTCGCGCGAAGACGTCGGCTGGCCCTACCGGACGGCCAACGCTCCGCTGAAACGCCGCGGCAACGCGCGCGTGTTCTGGGGCCGACAGGCTTTCACCGCGGGTGTGACGTGGCGCTATTTGGACTCCTACCAAATTACTACGTCCCCCGCCGTCGATCTCGTCACCGGTGGTCGCGTGGCCAGTGCGTCGGAGTTCGACGTCCAGACGAGTTACAGTTTTTCGTCCCGCGGACGGTCCGGCGTGTTTCGGTGGCTGGATCGCACCAAGGTCACGCTCGGCGCGAGCAACGTATTGGATCGTGACGTGCCGTTTTACTTCACGGGCATCGCCAACACCGGGATCGCCGGGCTCTACTACAGCCCGCTCAGCGATCCGATCCAGCGCTTCGTTTACATGACGGTGAAGAAAAGTTTTTAAATGCAAACCTGTGCCCGGTGTGGGTAGTTGATGTGAAGGTGCCGTTCCAAATTTCCATGACACACGATTCGCAAGGTAGGAGCCCGCTTGCGGGCGATTTCTCCGCCCGTTCGCAAACGCCGCCGCGCCCCATCGCGCGCAAGCGCGCTCCTCCCAGGTGTGTGCTCGTCGCGTTAAGCCTCGGTGCGGCCGCACTCGCCCGGTCCGCCGAGACGCGCTCGTTTGAACGCGTAACGTTGTTGGAAGACAAAGGGGCGACCTCGGCGAGCGTCAGCCTCGGCGACATTGATCGTGACGGTGACCTCGACATCGTGCTGGCGAAAGGCCGGCACTGGCCGCTCGACAACCTCATTCTGCGCAACGACGGGAAAGGAAATTTCACCACCGGAAAACTGCCCGCCGAGGCCGACCGCACCTACTCGGCGGCGCTGGCCGATCTCGATGGCGACGGCTCGCTTGATTTGGTCGTGAGTAACGACCGACCGGACAAAAAAGTGATCTACCTGAACGACGGGCGTGGAAATTTCCGGACGGCCGGGACCTTTGGTCGCCCCGAATGGTCGACGCGCTACATCACCGTGGCTGATCTCAACGGCGACGGCCGCCCCGACATCATCGTAGCGAATCGCTCGAGCAACCCCGCCAAGCCCGTGCCGTGCTTTGTTTGCCTCAACGACGGGAAGGGCGGATTTCCGAGTGAGATTCCGCTGCAGACCCAATCCGCGACGATCATTGTCGCGGCGGATTTAGATGGTGATGGGAAGATCGATTTATTCGTGCCGCACCGAGACGGCGGGCAGAGCCTGATTTTCTGGAATGACGGCACGGGAAAGTTTTCGGCGCCACCCGTGCCCATCGGCCCGAAACAGTCGACGATCCGAGCCGCCGTCGCGGCCGACATCGCTGGTGACGGGATTGTCGACCTCGTCGTCGGCGATGCGAAAACCGGTATGTTTATCTATCGTGGCAAGGGCCAGCGCGCCTTCGAGGAGCCGTTTCCCATCGGCGACAAATCCGGGGCGCCCTATTCGATCGGCGTAATGGATCTGAATCGCGACGGGAAGCTCGACCTCGTGGTCGGGCGGCAGGAAGCCCGCGGATCTGTTTTCTTTAATCAAAGCAGCGTGAAGAAATTTGCCTTTGAAGAAGCTACTTGGGGTGACGGTCAAGGCACGGTTTACGGCTTGGCCCTCGGCGATCTCGATGGTGACGGCTGGCCCGACATCGTGGCCGCGCGGTCGGAAGCGCCGAACGCGATTTGGTTCAGCGGGCCGGTGATGAAGAAGTGAGGCCATTAAAGTGAATCTTGTTTTCCGGCGCCATGGCGCGCCGAACCTCGACCCGCGCTTAAAAACCTTCGACAACCGCGGGGCCGGTGGAAACCTCATCAAAAAAACAATCTAGAGGCCTGTCTTCACGAAAACACGGCATTTGAAGCACTAAGTTGGCTTCACTGTCTCGTATTCGCACCCCTGGCGAAACTACCAACCCCCGTTTAAAACACCCCTAGAAAGCGCAGGAATTCAAGGCGCTGCTCGACGCGAGCAAGGCTATACGCCGCGCCGCGGTGCGATCCACCACCGTCACCGCATCGTGAACGTGCACCCCGGACGCCGCGCCGTCCGCCCCCTCCCCTCACCGCCCTCCACCACCTCGTTTACCACTCGCATGCGTCACGAAACCATCTCCGCCACTTTGTTTGTCGAAAATCGCGCCCGCCTGAAGTCGCGGCTGCCCGCCGGCTCCCTCGCCGTCGTCAACGCCAACGACATCCCGCCGACGAACGCCGACGGTTCGCGGATTCCGATCCCCAACTCGGACCTGTTTTACCTCACCGGGATCGAGCAGGAGGAGACGATCCTCGTGCTCGCCCCCGACGCCCTCGACCCGAAACTGCGCGAGGTGCTCTTCGTCCGTGAACCCAACGCCCACCTGAAAACCTGGGAAGGCCACAAGCATCCGAAGGACGAAGCGCAGGCCCTCTCCGGCATCAAGGAGATCAAGTGGCTCACCGAGTTCCCCACGATTTTCCACAAGCTGATGTGCGAGCTGGAGCACGTCTATTTGAACACCAACGAGCACAACCGCGCCGTCATTGAGGTGGAGACCCGCGACGCCCGTTTCGTGCAACAGGTCCGCGCGAAATACCCGCTCCACGCTTATCGCCGGCTCGCGCGCCTGCTGCACGAGTTGCGCGTCGTTAAATCCGACGCCGAAGTCGCGCTCATCCGCCGCGCCTGCGGGATCACGGGACAAGGTTTTCGCCGCCTCCTGCGCACCGTGCGTCCGGGCACGATGGAGTATCAAGTCGAAGCGGAGTTGTCCCACGAGTTCATCGGACATCGCGCGCAATTCGCCTACAACCCGATCATCGCCTCGGGCGCAAACGCGTGCACGCTCCACTACAATCAGAACGACCAGCCTTGCCGCGAGGGCGATCTGCTCCTCCTCGACGTCGCCGCGTGCTACGCCAACTACCAATCCGATCTCACGCGCACGATCCCCGTCGGCGGCCGTTTCACCAAGCGCCAACGCCAGGTCTACGACGCCGTGCTGCGCAGTCTGCGCGCCGCGACGAAGGCCGCCGTGCCCGGCAAGCTGCACAAGGACTGGCAGAAAGAGTCCGAGAAAATCGTCGAAGAGGAATTGCTGCGCCTCGGCCTGCTCACGCCCCGCGACATCCAACGCCAGGACCCCGACAAACCGGCGGTGAAGAAATATTTCATGCACGGGGTCGGCCACCCCATCGGCCTCGACGTGCATGACGTCGGCTTGTTAAAGCACCCCTTCGCGCCCGGCTGGGTGCTCACCGTCGAACCCGGGATCTACCTGCCGGCAGAAGGTTTCGCCGTGCGCTTGGAAAACACGGTCGTCGTCACCGAGGGCGAACCCACCGATCTCATGGCCGACATTCCGATCGAAGCCGACGAGATCGAGGCGCTGATGAATCGCGGCGCGAAAAAATCGAAACCCCGCGGATGAATCGCACGGCTTCGTTGCGTTTCACTGCTTCCACGCTGTTGACCCTGTGCGCCGTGACGCTGCCCGCCCAGCAACCCCCACCTCAGGCCGAGAACGTCGCAGATGCCGCCACGCTCACCGTAGACCGCATTTTCGGTTCTCAGGAATTTCAGGCGGAGAGTGCGGGTCCGCTCGTGTGGAGCAAACGCAGCGCGACCTACTTCACCCTCGAAACTCCGCCTTCACGCGCCGGCGCCAGCGCCGACCCCGGACGCGACTTGGTGCGCCACGAATTGGTGGGCGAAGGAAAATCAATCCTCGTGCCTGCGAGCGCCTTCATCCCCAAAGGCGCGGAGAAGCCGCTCAAAATTGAGTCCTTCGAGTTTTCGGCCGACGAGTCTCGGCTGTTGATCTTCACCAACAGCAAGCGCGTCTGGCGGCGTAACACGCGCGGCGATTACTGGGTGCTCGATGTGGCGACGCGCGAGCTGCGGAAACTCGGCGGCGACGCCGAGCCGTCCACGCTGTTGTTCGCGAAGTTCTCCCCCGACGGCACGCGTGTCGCCTATGTCCGCGCGAACAATCTCTATGTCCAAGATCTGCGCGACCTGCGTCTCACCGCGTTGACGACCGATGGCTCAGCCACGCTCATCAACGGCACCTCCGACTGGGTCAACGAGGAGGAACTCGGCCTCCGCGACGCGTATCGCTGGAGCCCCGACGGCAGGGCCATCGCTTTCTGGCAGTTCGATACCAGCGGTGTCGGCGAATTTCACCTCATCGACAACACCTCGGCCCTCTATCCGAAGATCACCTCGTTCGCCTATCCCAAGGTCGGCGAAAAAAATTCCGCCACACGCTTGGGTGTAATCGCCGCGACGGGCGGCACCGTGCGCTGGCTCGATATTTCCGGCGATCCGCGCGAGCACTACCTCCCACACGTGGAATGGTCGCCCGACGGATCGCAGCTTTTGGTCCAGCAACTGAACCGGCTCCAAAACGCCCATCGCGTGATGCTCGCCGATCCGAAGACCGGCGCGACGCGCACGATCCACACCGAGACCGATGCGGCGTGGGTCGAGAACGAGAATCCCGTGCAGTGGCTCAACGGGGGCAAAGATTTTCTCTGGCTGAGCGAGCGCGACGGCTGGCGGCACGCCTATGTCGCGGGCACCGATGGCCCACGTTTCACCCGCGTCACCCCGGGCGACTTCGATGTCATCGACTCCGAGGCCGTGGATACCGCAGGCGGCTGGTTCTACTACGCCGCCTCACCCACCAACCCCACGCAGCGCTACCTCTACCGGTCGCGCCTCGCCGGCGGCGCGCCCGAGCGCCTTTCTCCGGCTGCTCAGCCCGGCTGGCACACGTATAATATTTCTCCGGACGCGCAGTGGGCGGTCCACACGTATTCCAATTTCAACACGCCTCCGGTCGTGGCACTCGTCCACCTGCCCGACCACCGCGTCGTGCGCGTCCTGCGCGACAACACGAAGCTCCGCGAAAAAATCGCTGCCCTCCAACAACCCGCGACCGAGTTCCTCCGCGTTGAGATCGGCGGCGGAGTCACTCTCGACGCGTGGTGTATCCGGCCGGCGAAGCCGGACTCGCAGCGCAAACATCCGTTGCTCTTTTACGTCTACGGCGAACCCGCCAGCCAGTCGGTGCAGGACGCGTGGGGCGGGAAGCGCGGGCTGTGGCACCGAATGCTCGCACAGCAGGGCTACGTCGTCGTCAGTGTCGACAATCGCGGCACCGCGGCGCCGCGCGGACGCGAATGGAGAAAAATCATTTACCGCCAGATCGGCATCCTCGCCGCGCAAGAGCAGGCGGCAGCGACGAAGGCGTTGCTCGCGCGCTGGCCGTTTGCCGATCCGGCGCGCGTCGGCATCTGGGGCTGGAGCGGCGGCGGCAGCATGAGCCTTAACGCGATCTTCCGTTATCCCGATTTGTATCGCACGGCGATGGCGGTCGCGCCGAACGCCAGCCAGCTCCTCTACGACACGATTTACCAAGAACGCTACATGGGCCTACCCGCCGACAACGTCGCCGGCTATCGCGACGGCTCGCCGATCACTCACGCCGCAAACCTGCAGGGCAACCTGCTGCTGATCCACGGCACCGGCGACGACAACGGCCACTTCCAGGGCACCGAGCGGCTCATGAATGAACTCATCGCGCACCACAAACTCTTCACCGTCCTGCCTTATCCAGGGCGTTCGCATTCACTGAGCGAGGGGAAGAACACCGAGCGCCACTTCTACACGGTCCTCACCGACTACCTGCATCGGAATCTCCCGCCGAACAACTGACCGATGCCATCCGTTCGCTCACTCCCCGCGACCAAGGCCGCCGCTCCGTGAGCGAACCCAACACCCAGCGATGCAGCTCAACTTGATCGAACTGCGGGCGACAGGAATGTCGCCCCTCCGTCAGATCGGCGACACTCCGGTCGCCGCCCTCCCGACCGCCCCCCCGCATCGCCCGGCCGAACCCCTCCCTCCCATTAACACCGTCAGCATCTTCAACGACGTGATCGGCCCCGTCATGCGCGGGCCGTCGAGTTCGCACTGCGCCGCCGCGCTCCGCATCGGGCGACTCGCGCGCGATCTGATGGATGGGGAAATCACCGATGTCCTCGTCGAATTTGATCGCGAGGGCTCGCTGCCGTTGACGCACGAGAGCCAAGGCTCGGACATGGGCCTCTTCGGTGGCCTGCTCGGCTGGGAGGCCGACGACGAACGGCTACCGAATTCGCCGCAAGCGCTGGCCGATGCGGGTGTCACAATTCGCATCATGACCGTCGATGTCGGCGATCCCCACCCCAACACCTATCGCCTCACGCTCCGCAACGCGCGCGAGCAACACGCGCTCATCGCGATCTCGACCGGCGGCGGCATGATGGAAGTCATCAGCCTAGACGGCGTGCCGATGAACATGGATGGCGGCTATCACGAGACGCTGATCTGGCAACCCACGGGATCGAACCCTCGCTTCGAAGCCGACGAGGTCCTCGTGCACGCCTGCGGCGCGTTTCAGATTATCCAGGTCAAGGCCGCGCACTTCGTCTCCACTGCCGGTCTGCCCACAGCAACCTCCGTCAAACGACTCTCGCCCGTGTTGCCCGTGCCTTCGCGCAAGGATCTGCGCGTACCCTTCAGGAGTTGTGCGGAGATGCTCGCCTACGACGGCGAAAAAAATACGCCGCTCTGGAAACTCGCCGCCGAGTATGAAATGGCACGCGGCAATTTCACCGAGCGCGAGGTCATCGATAAGATGATCGGCATCGTGCGCATCCTGCGGCGCTCGATCGCGAGCGGCCTCGCGGGCACGACTTACGAAGACCGCGTGCTCGGGCACCAGAGCGGGCGTTTCAAAGCGCTGCTCGACGCCGGTCGCCTGCTCGATGGCGGCGCGCTGAATCGCATCGTGCTCTACGTCACGGCGCTGATGGAGGTGAAGAGTTCCATGGGCGTCATCGTCGCCGCTCCCACCGCCGGCGCCTGCGCCGCGCTGCCCGGCGCAGTGATCGGCATGGCCGAGGCCATGGGCAAGTCCGAGGAAGACATGGCCAAGGCGATGCTCGCGAGCGGCCTCATCGGCGTCTTCATCGCCACGCGCTGGACGTTCGCCGCTGAAGTCGGCGGCTGCCAAGCGGAGGGCGGTTCGGCGGCCGCGATGGCGGCGGGCGCTCTGGTCACGATGGCCGGCGGCACGTTGCAACAAGCCGTCGCCGCCTCCTCGCTGGCGTTTCAGTCGATGCTCGGCCTCATCTGCGATCCCATTGCCAATCGCGTCGAGGCGCCGTGCCTCGGGAAGAACGTGATGGCCGCGAGCAACGCCGTGTCCTGCGCCAACATGGCCCTCGCCGATTTCGATCCGCTCATCCCGTTCGACGAAGTCGTCGACGCCGCGAAGAGCGTTTCCGCGATGATGCCCCGCGAACATCGCTGCACTTCCCTCGGCGGTCTCGCCATCACGCCCGCCTCGCTCGCGATCGAACGCCGTCTCGGCGAACGCAAAGCCCAATCATCCTGCGGCACTGGCTGCGGCACGTGCCGCTGAAAACTTTCCCCATGAAACGAATCTCCCTTTTTCTCCTTTCCACCGCGTGGGCCCTCAGCACCTCAGCCGCAGATACTCCCGCGCTCCCGACCGCGCTCCCGACGGCCCACACCACGCGCAACGTCGAGGGCTGGAACGTGCGCGTGGATGACCGCTTGCTCACTGGCGGGGGCGCAACCCTCGGAGAACGTGCGCTAAAACTGCTCAACGCCCGTCTCACCGCGATCACGTTCGTCGTGCCTGCGCCCGCGCTCGCGAAGTTGCGCACGGTGACCATCCAACTGGATCTCAACTACGGCGAGCTCCGCCCCATGCAGTATCACCCGAGCCGCGGCTGGTTGAAAGAGAAGGGCTACAGCGAAGCGCTCGCGAAGTGCGTCCACATTCCCTCCGTCGAAGGTTTCCTCGCTCCCTTCGATATCCACCGCATGCCGTGGGTCGTGCTGCACGAACTCGCGCACGCCTACCACGATCAGGTCCTCGGCTTCGCGGAACCACGTCTCGTGGCGGCGTGGGAAAACTTTCGCGCGAGCGGAAAATATAAATCTGTCCTCACGAGTTATGGAGCGATGCGCGAGCACTACGGACTGAACAACGCGAAGGAGTTTTTCGCCGAGATGACCGAGAGCTATCTCGGCTCAAATGATTTCTATCCCTTCGTTGCCGGAGAACTCAAACAAGCGGAGCCCGAAATTTTCCTCCTCCTCGCCGCCATCTGGGGGCCGCTGCCCAACAACGCCAAACCACGCCTCCCGCCCAAATCCCGCCGGCGGTCTTGCCCGCGAAAAACGCGTCACCCCATCCGGAGTATCACGACCGGATCGACGTGCCTTCGAACACGCGTTTCGCCGTTGATTGCGCTGGTCGCAGTCGCCTGCGCCGCGCAGGCCCTCGCCGCAGATTTTCCCCGCCTACGCGACCAGGTCGCCGCCCTCGGCAATCTGACCTCGCCACCCGCCGTTCACGCCGCCGAGGGCTTCGCTGCCACCGGCTCAATCAAGCCGATCTTCTTCGAAGGCCTCGCGTATCAGGGAAAACCTACGCGCGTTTTCGCGTGGCTCGGCCTGCCGAAAAACCCCAGCGGCAAAGTCCCCGGAGTCGTGCTGGTCCACGGCGGCGGCGGCACCGCCTTCAAAGAGTGGGTGCAGAAGTGGAACGAGCAGGGCTTCGCCGCGATCTCGATCGCCGTCGAAGGTCAGACCGATGAACGCATCCCCGGCGCCCCTCCCGGCGCACAGTGGCAGCGCCACGCCACCGCCGGCCCCGCGCGCCACGGCATCTACGGCGACTCTGCCGAGCCGCTGACCAACCAGTGGATGTATCACGCCGTCGCCGATACCGTGCTCGCCCATTCCTTGCTCCGCTCCTTGCCCGAAGTGGACGCCTCGCGCGTCGGTGTCTGCGGCATTTCGTGGGGCGGCATTATCACCTCGACCGTCGTGGGCATCGATGCGCGTTTCGCGTTTGGCATTCCCATCTACGGCTGCGGCGCCCTCGACCGCGCAGCCGAAAACTACGTGCGCGCACTCCGCGACAACACACTCTACCGCGAAGTCTGGGAGCCGCTGCTCCGCCTGCCGCGCGCCACCATGCCGTTGCTCTGGCTCACCGGCCCCCGCGACGCCCACTTTCCCCTCGACGTCCAGCAGGCCAGCTACCGCGCCGCCCCCGGCCCGCGCATGGTTTCAATTCCTTTCGACATGAAACACAGCCACCCCGCCGGCTGGAACCCGCCCGACAGTTACGCCTTCGCAAAATCGATCGTCGAAACCGGTCAACCGTGGGCGCGCGAGGTGTCGCAGGAAATCCGTGACGGCGTCGCCCGCGTCACTTTTGACGTCATGCCCGCCGTAAGCACGGCCACCCTCATCTCCAAACGTGACGCCGACTGGGAAAAATCGCCGGCCCAGCTCAAAACGAGTTCCGGCCGTGTCACGGCCTCCGCCCCCCTACCCGCCGGCACCACCGCTTACTATTTCAATGTCGACGCCAGTGGCTTGACCGTCAGCTCGGAATATCAGCCCATAGCCCTCCCCTCCTCGAACCCGTGATCCGGCCCCTCCCCTTTTCATGAATATCAGAAAACTCGCCTCCGCCCTCCTTGCCGTCCTGTGGCTTGCCTCCTCCCTTCACGCCGAGCCTTCCCTCGTCTACGAGGGCACCGCTGGCCCGGGCAAGGGCAAGCACATCGTTTTTCTCTCGGGCGATCACGAGTATCGCTCGGAGGAAACCCTGCCCGCCCTCGCACGAATCTTGGCCCAGCATCAGGGCTTCAAGTGCACCGTACTGTTCAACGTCGATCCGCAGACCGGCACCATCGTCCCCGGGAATTCCCAGTCGCCCGGCCTCGAAGCCCTCGCGACCGCCGATCTGGCCGTCGTGTTTTTGCGTTTCCAAGATTTCCCAGCGGACCAGATGAAACACGTCGCCGCGTATCTGGATCGCGGCGGTCCGGTCATCGGACTGCGCACGGCGACGCATGCGTTCCAAATTCCCGCCACCGGCGAATTCAAAAAATACTCCTGGAACTACCAGGGCGACGACTACGTCGGCGGCTTCGGCCACCAGGTGCTCGGGCAGTCATGGGTCGGCCACTACGGCAAGAACCACACGCAGGGCACCCGCATCGACATCATCCCGGCGCTCGCCGCCCATCCGATTTTGCGCGGCGTGAAAGCCATCTGGGCCTACGAGGGCGGCTACGTGGGCAAACCCACCGACGGCGA
>CAMATV010000046.1 GCA_945861235.1 Opitutus sp. GAS368 | reverse complement strand
CCCCGCCAGTGGAAATCCGGTATTGCCGCGTGGCTCGGCTGGTTTTTCGACGGCCTCGAACTCCATCTCTACACCCTCGTCGCGCTCCCGCTCGTGATGCAGCTCCTGCACACGACCAACTCCGCGAATCCGGAGATCAAGGAAAAGAGCGCCTACATCCAGGCCGCGTTTCTTGTCGGCTGGGCCCTCGGTGGAGCGTTCTTCGGCCGCCTCGGCGATCTCATCGGCCGCAGCCGCTCCCTCGCCCTCACGATCCTCACCTACGCGATTTGCACCGGTCTGTGCTCGTTTGCCGAAACGTGGTGGCAACTCATGATTTTCCGTTTCATCGCCGCGCTCGGCATCGGCGGCGAATGGGCCGTCGGCGCTTCGCTGCTCTCGGAAACCTGGCCCAAGGCGTGGCGCCCGTGGATGGCGGCCGTCCTCCAAACCGGCGTCAACCTCGGCGTCCTCGGCGGCGCCGTCTTCGTCGGCCTGCTCATGACCTTCATGCCGTCCGGCTCCGAGCGCTGGGTGTTTCTCGTCGGCGTCCTCCCCGCGCTGATGGTTTTCTGGATACGCCGCCACGTGCCTGAGCCCGAGACCTGGCAAAAGGCCGAGCACAGTGTGACGAAGAAACCCGGGGCCATCGACCTCTTCCGCGGCACCGTCCTGGCCACGACCCTCCGCACGACCCTTGTCTGTGCGCTCGGCCTTTCGGCGTGGTGGTTGTTCCTCTTCTGGCAAACTCAACATCTCCGCAAGGTCCTCACCGACGCGCAGACCCCCGCATCCGAGATCACCGCGCTCGTTTCCGCCGCGTTCTTCACATTCAACTTCGCCTCGATTTTCGGCAACTTCGGCGCCGGCTTCCTCGCGAAACGCCTCGGCAACCGCCGCGCCATCGCCTGCATGTTTGTCGGACTCGCCGCCTCGATCTTCGGTGCCTTCATCATCCCGCGCGGATTCGGGGCGCTCGCGTGGTTCTGGCTGCCCATCGGCGGGTTCTTCGGCGGCGTGTTCGGCCTCTTCACCATGTATCTGCCGCCGCTGTTCCCGACCCTCCTGCGCACGAGCGGCGCCGGTTTCTGTTATAACATCGGCCGCATCGCCGCCGCCGTCGCTTCCATCGTGTTCGGTCTGCTCGCGCCGGTCGGCGAATTCCGCGTCGCGCTGCTGTGGGTCAGCCTCATCGCCGCCGCCGCCGCCCTCGCCTCGTATTGGCTGCCCGAGCGCACCCACGAAAACGAGGCGACGTAACAGAGCGGCGGTTTCCCAACCGCCGTATTTCCCCCACCGTGGCTAAAACTGCGCGTGCTTCACCAAGAAATCCACGATCGGCGCCGGGTCTTTCAAACTATGCGGATGGTGATCCCCGCCGTCCTTCACGATCACTTCGATCAGGCCACCGAGTTCGCGATAACGTGTCTCCAGCACCGCCGTATTTTCGGCGAGCGGCACCGTCTTATCCGCGCCACCGCAGACGGACAAAATCGGCACGCGCGCCTTTGCCACGACCGCGACATTGTCCAGCGGACCACCTTTGAAGCCCGCCACCGTTTCCGCCGTGAGTCCGTAAACCGCCAGGCAGTCGCGCCACTCTTTTGACTCCGGCTTTTTCCCGGGCCAGCTGCGAATATCGAGCACCGGCGCGTCGAGATACAGCGCCGCCACCTGCTGCGGATGGGCCACCGCATAGTTCAACGCATACAGCCCGCCACGGCTGAATCCCTCCAGCACTACGCGTTTTGCCAATCGCCGTTCTTTCGTCATGTGCGCGTAGAATTGTTCCATCAACGCGATCGCCTTCGGCGCGCCATACATGTTCTTGGCATCCAGATAGGCCACGTGCCACCCGCGCGACAGCAGCGCGAGGTCCGCCTGCGGCTCGTGGCCGAAGAATTCCGTGCGCCAAATCCACGGCCGCCCCGGGGCCGCGACCTTGGGCACCACCACCCAGCACGCCCGGCCCGCCACCTCGAAATCAACTCGACCAAATCCGTTCCACGCGGACTGCTTATCGCCAGGCCGGCTCTGCTCCACCGGAGCGACGCATCCCGCCACGAACACCCACCACCCCAGCAGTAGTCGCGCAAAAATCTTCATCCCCCACGCTCCGCGACCGCCCACCGCCAAAGCAAGCGCCAACCCCGCGCTCGATTTTTTCCCGCCGCGCCCCACTCTCCCTCCTCCAATCCAAGAACTTCCCTCGCGCCCCCCGCTCCCTCCGCCTCGCCTCTCTCTCTCCCCCTCGCCTCTCTCCATCCCCCGCACGCTCCCCGCATGGCCAAACTCTATTTCTACTACTCGGCAATGAACGCTGGGAAAAGCACCGTGCTCCTCCAGTCGAGCCACAATTATCGCGAGCGTGGTATGCGCACCCTCCTCTTCGCCCCGTCCGTCGACTACCGTGCCGGCGTCGGCCGCATTGAATCGCGCATCGGCCTGAGTTCGGACGCGACCGCACTCACCCGCGCCGACGACCTCCGTAACCGCGTCCGCACCGAGCACGCCACCAGTCCCCTCGCCTGCGTGCTCATCGACGAGGCCCAATTCCTCACCCCTGACCAAGTGTGGCAGGCCGCCGACGTTGCCGACACCCTCAACATTCCCGTACTCTGCTACGGGCTGCGCACCGACTTTCAGGGCAACCTCTTTCCCGGCAGCGCTGCGCTCCTCGCCATCGCCGACGATCTCATCGAGTTGAAAACCATCTGCCATTGCGGCCGCAAAGCCACGATGAACCTCCGCATCGATGCCACTGGCCAAGCCGTCCGCGACGGTGCCCAAGTCGAAATCGGCGGCAACGACCGCTACGTCGCGATGTGCCGTCGACACTTCAAATCAGCTCTCGCCACCACGACCCGCCCTCCGGCCACACCCGCCTAATTTCCGACCATGTCCTCCACCACACCTTCGTCGCAGCTGATCTTCCTCGGCACTTACACAAAAAAGGGTAGCCGCGGAATCTACACCGTCCGCCTCGACGCGGCGAGCGGCGCACTCTCCGCGCCGACCCTCGTCGCCGAGACCCCCGACCCGGCGTGGCTCACCCTTTCGCCGGATAAAAAATTCCTCTACGCGCTCTACCCCTCCACGTCTCAGGCGATTGGGTACGCCGTCACCGTCACCCCCGAGCACACCAGCCTCACGCCCCTCGCAATCTCCGCTTCGTCGCACGTCCCAACGGCTCCCGCTCCCGCCGCCCAACCGCCGTCGCACCTCGCCGTCGACGCCACCGGCCGCACCCTCTTGGCCGCCAACTATCGCGACGGCTTCGTCGCCGCCATTCCCCTCGGGCCCGACGGGACGCTCAGCCCGCCGACACTCACTCGGCACTCAGGCCAAGGCACCGACCCGCAACGCCAAAACTCCCCGCACCCCCACTCCGTCACCGTCTCACCGGATAACCGCTTCGTGATCGTCTGCGATCTCGGTCTCGACAGGATTTTCTCCTACGCCCTGACCTCGCCGAACCTCGGCGAAGGCGCCCTCCACTCCCCCGCCGCCACGCTCACACCCGGTGTCGCCCCAGGCGTGGCCACCGCACCCGGCTCCGGCCCACGCCATTTCAAATTCTCCGCCGACGGTCGTCACGCCTATGCGAATACCGAAATGGGGGGAACGATCGAAGCCTTCACCTACCACGCCCCGACCGGCGCGCTGACTCCGCTCCAGTCGATCTCCAGCCTCCCCGCCGATTTCACCGCCCTCAAGTCGGGCGCCGAAATCCGCATCCATCCCAACGGCCGGTTCCTCTACAGTTCCAACCGCAACCACGACAGTCTCGCCGTCTTCGCTCTGGCCACCGGCACCGGCCTCCTCACGTCCGTTGAAATCGTCTCGTGCGGTGGAAAAACCCCGCGCAATTTCGCCCTCTCCCCCGATGGGAGCTGGCTCGTCTGCGCCCACCAAGACTCGCCGGACCTCACGGTCTTCCGCGTCGACGCATCCACTGGCCGCCTCACTCCGACCGAGCATAGGGCCCCGGTGTCCATGTGCGTTTGCGTGCTGTTCTACGACTGACGAGCCCAGTTCCACCGTCGGCGCGCCTAGATCCCACCGTCGGCGCGCAGGCCGGCCCAGCGCCCCCTGCACCGCAGGTTCCACGCATAACCCGTCCTTCTGCCCCGTTCGCGCTTCGAGCATTATGCTACTTCGCGCGCCTCGGGTGGCGCGCCCCCGTTGACTCCCGGCGCGACCCACCTACAGTCCACGTGTTCTTTCAGTTTTCTTTTCACCCAACCCAACCCCCTTATGGTCAGCCCAAATACTCCCGAAACTCCGGGTGGCGCCGCAGCCCCGTCTGCCGCTCCCCGCTCCATTCACGACGTCGTCATCCGACTCGCCGGCAACTCGCAGGACGGCATTCAGTCCGTCGGCGGCTTCCTCGCCCGCCTCGCGGGCCGCAGCGATCAGGACGTCATGACCTATATGACGATCCCCTCCACCATCTCCGGTGGACCGTCCATCTTCCAAGTCCGCATGGGCACGGGCGACATTTTGTCCTCCGGTGACCGCGCCGACATGCTCGTCGCATTCTACCAACACAGCTACGACGCCCACATTAGTTCGCTCCGACCCGGCGGCGTGCTCCTCTACGATTCCGACCACGTCACACCCGTCGAGGGCGACAACCGCTTCACCCAAGTCGCCGTCCCCATCACCAGCGGCACCGTCGAAGCCGTCGGCGGCGCCGGCAAGGACAAGGGCAAGAACATCTACATTCTCGGCCTCATCGCGCGCGTCTTCGACCTCGACGTGCAGAAGCTAGCCGCCCTCATCAAAGAACGTTTTGGCGGTAAGAACGAAGACATTGTCCGCAACGCCATGCTCGCCTTCGACGCCGGTTACGCGTGGCCCCAGAACAATCTCCACGACTTATTCTATCGCTTCGAAGCCATCGATCTCGCCACGCGGGCCAGCGGCCGTCCGCAGGTCACCATGGATGGCAACCAAGCGCTCGCCTACGGCCTCCTCGCCGCCGGCGTCCGCCACGGTGCCGGTTACCCCATCACCCCTTGGTCCTCCATTATGGAGACCCTCCGCACCGAACTCCCGAAATACGGCGGCCTCTTCGTGCAGTGCGAAGACGAGATCGCCGCTATCTCCACCGCCATCGGTTTCTCCTACACGGGCCACCTCGCGATCACCGGCAGCGCCGGCCCCGGTCTCTCGTTGAAAATGGAAGCGCTCGGCTGGGCCACCATGGCGGAAATGCCCCTGATCGTCGTCAACGTCCAGCGCGGCGGTCCCTCCACCGGCATGCCCACCAACGTTGAGCAGAGCGACCTGCTGCAGGCCATTTACGGCAGCCACGGCGACACCCCGCGCGTCGTCCTCTCGCCGAAAAACGTCGAGGACTGCTTCTACATCGCGATGGAAGCCTGCCGCATCGCGCGCACCTACTCAACGCCCGTCATCATTTTGAGCGACATGGCCCTCGCCAGTCGCATCGAGGCCTTCGACGAACCCGATTTCCCGAAACTCATGGTCGACCCCAAGGCCGACCTCTCCGACCGCGGCGCCGATTTCAAACCCTACCCGCTCGACGCCATCACGCGCCATGCGCCTCCGGGCTCCAAGATTGGCTCCGGAAAATATCCGACGGTCACCGGTCTCGAACACGACGAACTCGGCCATCCCACAGGCAGCTCCAAGCTGCACACCCAGATGACCGCCAAGCGCCGCGAAAAAATAAAAAAACTCGGCGCCTCGCTCCCGTCTCCCGAGCTCAACGGCGATTCCTCCGGCGAAGTTCTCCTCGTGACGTGGGGCTCAACGTGGGGCCCCGGACTTGAAGCGCTCAAACGGATCAACACCGCTGGCGTCAAAGGCGGCCACCTCCACCTCCGCCACATCCATCCGCTGCCCGACGGGCTCGAGGATATTTTCAATCGCTACCACAAAATCGTGGTCGCCGAAATCAACGACGAGGGCCTCTACGGCTTCGGCCAACTCGCCATGATGCTGCGGGCCCGCTACGCCAACCCCGCAATCGTGAGCGTCACCAAGACCGACGGACTCACCTTCAAGATCAGCGAAATCGTCGCCGGCGTCGCCCGCCACATCGAGAGCGCCCACCTCGACGCCTCCCTCGGCGTCGCCCAACACAGCGCCCTCGCTAAAAACTAAACCCCGCCCCTCCGCCCTTATTCATTAGACATTAGTCATTGGTCATTTCACCTCCATGTCCTCCCCCACTCTCGTCAGCCCGCCCACCCCCGCGATCACCACGGCGGTTCCATTAACGAAAAAAATCCTCACCGCCGACCATCCTACGTGGTGCCCCGGCTGCGGCGATTTCGCCGTGCTCGCCTCCTTCTACCGCGTCCTCGAAAAGCTCCAGTACCCGCACGAAAAAATCGTCACCTTCGCCGGCATCGGCTGCTCCTCACGCTTCCCCTATTTCGTCAACACCCACGGCGGCCACTACATTCACGGCCGCGCCCTGCCCTTCGCCGCCGGCATCAGCCTCGGCAACGATGACCTCCACGTCTTTGTCTTCGGCGGCGACGGCGACGGCTTCTCCATTGGCGGCAACCACCTCGTCCACACCGCCCGCAAGAACGTCAACCTCACCTACGTCATCATGGACAACTCCGTCTATGGTCTCACCAAGAAGCAGACGTCACCCACCTCCCCCATCGGTTTCAAAACCAAGACCGATCCCACCGGCGCGATCGACCAACCGATCAACCCGATGCGCACCCTCCTCAACACCGGGGCCACCTTCGTCGCCCGCAGCCACGCCACCCAAGTCAACCACATGGTCGAGATGATGACGCGCGCCGCGAAGCACCCCGGCTTCTCCGTCGTCGAGATCCTCTCCGAATGCGTCGAGTTTTACGCCGGCGCCTTTGACTCCTCGATTCCGCGCAAAGGTGGCACGTGGTCACTGATTCAGGAAAAGAAAAATGACGGCACGCCCGAAGACGCCGATCGCCACGACGTCACCGACGAAGTCGCCGCCTTCAAACTCGCCGGCCAAGCATGGCCCGGCTCCTTCGGGGTCTTCTACGAAAACAACGTGCGCAAAACCAAAAACGTCCTCGAAGCCGAGCTCGTCACGAAAGCCCGCGAGCGCACGAAAAACGCGACCGACCTCCAACTCCTCCAAGCCACCTTCGCAAAAATGCGCTGATTCAGGTATCGGGCAGTCGCCCTCCAAACGGAGCGGCGATTTCCCAACCGCCGACATAAAAAGGGCCGGTCTCTGACCGGCCTTTTTTCATTTCCCCGTCGCAGCCGCGCGCCCGATCAAGTAGCCGCTCGCCCCAGCAAGTAGCCGCGAGCCCCAGCGAATGGACGTCCGCCAGCGAGTAGCCGCGCGCCCCAGCGAGTGGGCCCGCGAGCGCCTCACTTCCCGGCAAACAATGCCTTAAAACTCTCCGCCGTCTGCTTCGGGTCGTCTTTGATCTTCACCCACCAACGCCCGTCTTTCTTCACCAGCGTTTCCGCATCGGTATCGCCCTGACCGCGCACCATGACTTGAAAGTGAATCTCCGCCTCGTCCGCGGTCACGGCGCGCACGAAAATGATCGCGACCGTCGCATCCTTCAACACCTCGAACAGATCCGGACTGCCCGCCGCGACCACGCGATTGAGTCCCGCGAACACCTCCACTGCGGACATCGTGTCGCGCGCCTTGCCAACCGTTTTGCCGAAAAACGCCGCGAGCACTTCCGGCCCGTCCTTGGCCTTGCTGTTTTGGTTCGCGAGGAACACCGGCAGCACCGCCGCCTTCGTCGCCTCCAGGTCACTCGGCAGCACTTCGGCCGCCGCTTTCGCAAAATCCTTTTTGGCGTAGACGCTCCAATAGCGTTGGAACGTCGTTTCGACGGGCTTGGTATCGGCTGCCTGCGACGCAACAGCGAAGGCCACGAGGGCCAAGAGTGAGATCAGTTTCTTCATGGGTTTTTAGGTAAAAGGCAAAACTTGAGCCACAGACCGCCGCCCAAAGCGATGCCGTTTTTTGGGGATGTCCCTAGCGTCGTTAAAAGAGCTGGGTGAATGGCAGCGTGGAGATTGGTTTCAGGGCTTGGTGGATTGGCAAGGGAGAGATACCGCGGGGAGACAAAGACGCTTTGTAACGTGGAGAAGCTCCCGGCGGAGGGAAGGCCCGGCTTGGCGGGCCTCGAACTACCCACGGCAGTCGTAAAATCCAGCCGAAATCGACCACGATCCACCCGGTCTCCCCGTGTAGCTTCGAGCCCCCAGGCGATTTTCTCGTCGCAGCCGCGGACCGCGAAGATTTTTTATATCGCGAAGATTTTTTCGCCTCACACACGCTTGCCGAGGCTACACAGGGCCCCGCTTGATTGGCCGGCTAGCTGCAGGGCTGACGTCAAGTTTGTGTGCGAACCTTTCGGGCAGTCGTGCGACCAGCTCCTTCTCCCACTGGCTCACGTGCAAAGGGTGCATGGCGGCCTTGCCGCTCAACGTCCCCAGCCGGGTCGAGGGAGAGCCCAAGCGCAGTCCTAACGATGCAGTCGAGAGCTGAGAGCAAAACCAAACGGTGACTCTCGTTCTCAGGAGAGCCGGCGCGTGCTGCTCCTCTGAAGTTCGAGCGCTCAGCTCTCAACTGAATTTCTACGGCCGAGGCCACCCCGCAACCCTCACAGCCGGCCCGTGATGCCGGCGACGATCTTGATCGGAAACGTGCGATTGTTCACGACCCGGTCCGGATAACCGGCGTAGATCGTGTCGAGCGGTACGGAGAAGACATTGTCCAAGTCGAGAAAAACGCTCAACCGCCTCGTGACGGCATAACGCGATTTCCAGCCCCACGTGGTCTTGGCCTTTTGATATTGCACCAACGCGGGCGTCGCCGAATTGCTCGTCAGGTACTCGCCGCGGTAAACGGCCTGCAGCCTGAGATCAAAGCCGCGCCCGCGGTAAGTAAGACCGACGTTGCCGGACTTATTCACGAAGCCCGCCAGGCTGCTGTTGTTCCCTTCGGTCTTCAGAGAGGTGTAGTTGGTGCTAAACCCAAATCCCTTGGCCCAACCGGGCAGAAAATTCAGCTGTTGCTGATAGCTGAATTCGATGCCCTCAATCTGCGCCGAGCCTCCGTTGGCCTGCGTCGTCAGACCGTAACCGGCATATTGCCCGTCGAAACCGTTGTCCGTGCCATTCCCAATCACCTGGCTGCTGTCTGTGAAGATATAGTCTTTGATCTTTTTCCGGAAGACACCGACGGAGACCAACCCCTGCGGCCGGAAATAATATTCTGCGGTCAGATCGTAATTCGTTCCGCGCTGCGGCTGCAGACTCGGATTGCTGACCGTTACCCTCTGGGTATCGTCGTTGATCGTGTCGTTCGGGATGATCGTGCCGAACGCCGGGCGACCAAGACCCGTCGACCAACTCGCCCGTGTCACGAGGCCGGCAATGGGTTCATACTTCAGGTGAACACCAGGCAGGACCACGCGATACTGGCCGTGGTTCGTGGCCCGTCCGCCGAACTGGGCTTCGGAGCGGCGCACCGTTTCCGCGTCCGTCACCGGTCCCACCCACGCCGCCCGGCGCGCTTTCTCCGCCGGCGAAATGTAGTTCAACGGCCCCTCGCCGTCGACGCGCGTGTCCTCCCTGCGCACCCCGGCCAGCAACGACACCGGGCCGAGGCGGACGTTGCCCATCACATAGGCGGCAGCGACCTCTTCGGTGACAAACTTGAGCGCCTGCAGTTTCGTCGGGGCGCCGAAAGCGACATCTTCCTTCCAAACCTGAGGATAGTCCCGCAGATGGCGGGCGATCCCGTAGGGCGTGGGCCACACCGGCGCGCCGCCGCGGTCGCGGTAGGTGGCGTTCTCGTCCTTCCGGTGATAACCGGTGTTGTCGGTAAACTGCCCCAAGTCGCGGTTGTCATCGGCGTTGCCGAAAACCCCATCGAGGCCAGCGAAGTTGTAACGCCGGTTCTCGCCCCAGAGCTTGCGCTCCTGGCGCTGGTAGTTGAGTCCGGTCTTCACGTAGGTCGGCAAAGCTAGGGGCAGGACTTTTTTCACATCAAATTTGCCGCCGAGCACCGTATCCTTGGATCGTTTGTCGTTCTGGGTGAGCAACAGCGTGGAGTAGTTGTTAAGGTTATACATGTCCGGACCCTCGGTCTGGGTGATCGTCGGGATCACGCCATCCTTGGAACGGTCCACGGTCCACCCGATGTTTGGCAGCCGCATGGTCACGATGTTCTGGGGCACGCCGTTATAGGCGGCCGCATTCGAATAGCTCGCGCTGTAGTCGATGTTCAGGCCGTCGAACCGGTGCCGCACCACGGGCTGGATCAGAAAGGTCCGGCCCGAATTGTCCCAAGCGTTTACCGAGATCGCATTGGCCGAAAGCGTCGGGTGGGCATACACGCGGGTGATATTGTCGCCGTAGTTCGGATTGATATAGCCACCGCCGGTCCGGCGGCCACCGGCATCCACAGTGGCGAGAACCTGCGGCGTGGCCGCGGTGGCGACGCCGACGGTCGCCAGCGTGCTCAACCGGGTGTCGGGATTCTCAAAATAATAATTATAGGAGGTGTTGACCGAGATCGTGGTCCGCAGGCTCCACCGGTAGTCCACCTTCAAGCCGCTCGCCACCCGTGAGCGCGTGGCGTTCTCGACCCGTCGGCCCATGGAGAAATCATACACCGCGCCAGGGTCGTTCCTGCGCTCGAAACCTTGAATCGTCGTGGAGCCGGCGCCCGGTTGGCTGTGCACTGTGCCGGTGAGCGTGATGCCGAGGTTCTTCTGCACCCCGAGCACGTCAGAATAGCTGAAGCTCATGGACGGCCCGAACCCTTCCACCGGCGCTTTCCACGTGGGCGCCGAAGCTTTGTAAGTGCTCCGCGTAATGAAACCGAGCGTATAACTCGAGACGCGACCGGCCGCGCGATCGAATGCGCTCTTGGTCACCAGATTCACGCTCCCGCCGATCGAGGCCCCGTCCATGTCCGGCGTCGGCGCCTTGGTCACTTCGATGGTTTCGATGTTGCCAAGCGAGGCCTGATCGAACTCGAAGGCCCGTCCTCCGTTGGCGGACTGCGCGCTGGCCACCTGCTGGCCGTCCATCGTCACTGAATTCAACGCGGCCCCGACCCCGCGGATGCTCACTTGGCGCACATCGTGTCCATTATAGTCCGCTGTCATCCCGGCCATGTGCTGGAGCAAATCGCCGATGTTCCCGTCCGCGACGTTGCCAAACGTATCCGAGGAAACGATCGCCTTCACGTTCGCGGCCTGCCGCTGCAGGGTCTCGGCGAGTGCCGTGCCCTCGCGCTCCCCGGCCACGGTAAATTTGTCGAGTTTGTAGATTTCCGACATCAATGCGATGTCGCGCACGGTGGATACGCCGGCGCCAACGGGCAGCGCCACCCGCTGCGGATCCAGACCGCTGAAACTCACCACCAGCGTCGCCGATCCGGCCGGCACGTCGCCAAATTGATACCGCCCTTCCCGATCCGTGATGACGGAGCGGCCAGCGCCCGCGAGCTCCACGACGGCGCCCTGCAGGAAAGAGCCCGTGGCGGCGTTGCTCACCTGCCCGCGGACGATGGCGGCAGCCGATGCGCCTGGCTCGGCGGCGCTAGCCGGGGCGGTAATGACGACGACGTTCGAGGCGAACAAACCGACGAACCAGACGGTTTGCCGGGCAAGCGCAGCAAGGGGTGATTTCATCGTGATGAGGGAAGATTTTCCGGAGCCGGCCGGCTACCGGCGGCCAAGGTCGTTCGTTCGAACCTCGTTCAACTTCGCCGCGAGCTTGGCCTTGAACTCATTCACCACGCCGGCGAACTCGGATTTCGCGGCGAGATTCGTGTACTGTTTCGGATCATTAACCGTATCAAACAACTCGATACCACCGGAGGCGTCCTCGTTGTATTGGAGGTAGGCCCATTTGTCCTCGCGCAGCAGGAAACCCTTGCTGGAGGGCGCCACGCTAAAGGCCGTTTCGCGCACCTGATGCTGCGGATTGTCGAACACCCGGGCGATGTTGCGGCCTTGGAGCCGGCTCGGCACTTCCAGGCCGCAGAGACTGGCGACGGTAGGAAAGAGATCGAGCAACTCGGTGAGCGAATGGCAGACGGCGGGTTTCTTGCCGGGCACGCGGATGATGAGCGGCACCATTGCGGATTCGTCGCGCAGGCTGACCTTCGCCCAGAAGTCGTGCTCGCCGAGATGATACCCATGGTCGCTGGTGAAAATCACGATCGTGTCGTCCGCGTGACCCGATTTCTGCAACGCGTCGAGCACCTTTCCGACCTGGGCATCCATGTAGGCGACACAGGCATAATAGCCGCCGAGCGCTTTCTTTTGCCGGCGGATGTCCATTTTCATGTTCAGGCTGGTTTTGTAATTGATACCGGCCTTCGGAATGTCCTCCCAATCGCCCGCCACCTTTGGCGGCAATGTCAGTTTCTCATAGGGCAGGAACGGCGCAAAATACGGCTTCGGCGCGACAAATGGGACGTGCGGACGCACAAAACCGACCGCGAGGAAAAACGGCCGTTCGGAGTGTTGTTCAATCAACTCGACCGCCTTGGCCGCCGTCCGGCCGTCCGCATGGGCGAGGTCGCCGCCCTCGGCTTCGACCACGACAAACGTATTTCCTCCCACGACCGGCTTCTTGCCATCGGGATTGCCCTCCAGCGTTTCGCCGACGCCCGGTGCCTTCCATTCCGGGCCTGGGCTGTTGAATTTCTCCGTCCAAGATGCAGGATCGTCGGAGCCATCGCCGCCGTTTTGATCGCGGCCGTCGCCGCCCTCCTCGATCCCTCCCGGCACCCCCATGTGATAAATCTTGCTGACGCGGGCGGTGTAATACCCCGCGTTCTTGAAATGCTGCGCCCACGTCGCCCGCTCGCCGATGGCCGGGCGCGGGCTGGTGTAGCCCAGCACGCCCGTCGCGTGAGGATAATAGCCCGACATGAACGAGGCCCGCGACGGCCCGCAGTAGGTCCCCTGGCAATACGCGCGCGTGAACCGCGTGCCCTGCGTCGCGAGGCGGTCGATGTTGGGCGTCTGGCAAACCGTGTTCCCGTAGCAGGACAGGGCCGTGGCGGTCAGGTCATCCGAGATGATGAACAGGACATTGTAGTTTTTCTTTGCGACGGAGGCCCCGGGGGAAACCGCCGGCGATCCCATGACCGCAAAGCCGAGGATGGTGAGGAGGGGTAATTTCACGTTGGG
>CAMATV010000045.1 GCA_945861235.1 Opitutus sp. GAS368 | reverse complement strand
TTCGCGCGAAATTGCCTCATGGCCCGCCGGCTGATCGAACGGGGTGTCCGGGTGGTGAAGCTGTTCCACGCCTCGTGGGACCACCACAGCCGGATCAATGTCGAGCTGCCGCACAACTGCGCGTTGGTCGACCAGCCGATTGCTGCGCTGATCAAGGATCTCAAGCAGCGCGGACTTCTGGAAGACACGCTCGTCGTCTGCGGCTCCGAGTTTGGCCGGACCGCGCTGGGCGAAAACCGGCCGGGTTATCGGGTGGTCACGGGACGTGACCATCATCCCAACGCCTTCAGCCTCTGGCTGGCCGGCGGTGGCATCAAAGGCGGACAGGTCATCGGCGAGACCGACGACATCGCGTGGAACGTCACCAAGGATCCCGTGCACGTGCACGACCTGCATGCGACGATGCTGCATCTCTTCGGATTCGACCACACCCAATTGACCTATCGCTTCCGTGGCCGGGATTTCCGGCTGACGGATGTCGCCGGCGAAGTGATGCCGAAGTTTTTCGGGTAGTCTACCCCGACCTGATCGGCAGACTGCTCATGACTTTCCTTCAGTGGTGGCCATGCGGACGTCGATCGTAAGCGACCGGGCCGGATCCACCCGAAGGGGCTTGGCGAGGGACTCTAGGTCGGGTCGTAATGGTCAGCATTACGAGAGATGTACGTTTACCATAGTAACCAATCTGACCGAGGGCTATGCCGTGGTGATCGGATTTGTCGCCGGCGGCCAGTTGCACGGGAGCAACGGAGCGAGGCGGTCGTAATCGTTCACGCGCGGAAGTCAGCGCCTCAATTCGCTCCGGCGGCAGGATTCGTCGTCGGCTCCGATCTCCTTTTGCCCCGTCCTCGATCACTTCCGTTCGTCATGTTTCCATCCCGTCACTTTACCCGCCTCCGCCCGTTTCGGATAGGCGGACCCCACCCGGTCGCTCACGAAGAAACAGCATGTCGAGGTGCGGCATTGCCAGTCGCTGGAGGCTTTCGGCGACGGAGCTCTTGAGCACGGCGGCAGTGTAGGGCGGCAGGACTTTGGTGGCGACGGCGGGGCGGGGAAGGCAGGCAGTCAGAGCAGCGCTCGGCGCGCCACTGGTCGACGATCGTCTCAGAGCGGCCGGAGGACTAGGCGGACGCGGTGTCGAAGAGAGCGATCCCTTGCTCCGCGGCGAAATCCATCATCGCGATCGAAGCGGCCTCGTCGATTTCTCGGCCGAAGGTCACGCAACCAAGGCCGATGGCGCACGGGGAGGGGAGTGCGCGGGAGTTCGCCAGAAAGAAAAATGCGCCGCCGCGGAGGTGCTACTTCGCAGTGTAGCCGCCGTCGACGGGTAGGTTGGCCCCGGTGATGTAAGTGGAGGCATCGCTGAGCAGAAACACCACGGCGCCGCCGATCTCACGGGCTTCGGCCATGCGGCCCAGCATCGTCATCGGCGCATAGCGCGCGAGAAACTCGGGTGCCTGCGGTTTGTCGGGGTTGTAGATCCCGCCGGGCGAAATGGCGTTTACGCGCACCCCCGATGCACCGTAGTGCGAAGCAAGATGACGGGTGAGGTTTAGCATGCCGCCCTTATGGAAAAAATAGTCAGGCGGGATGGTCATAGCCGTGCCTTCGTAGAGCCATGGGTTCATGCCGATCATCCCCTGCATCGAGGAAATGTTCACGATACTGCCCGAGCGTTTTTCGGCCATCGCGTCGCCAAACGTTCGCACGGTGGCGAAAAAGCCGGTGGCGTTGGTCTCCATCGACGAGCGCCACAGGGCGAGGTCGTCGGTGAAGGCCCTCATGGGGCGGCTGACGGCGTTGAACACGATGCCGTCGATGCGGGCGTGCTGGGCGAGGACCCGGTCACGCAGGGCGCGGAGGGAAGCTTCGGAACCGATGTCGACTTCGTCAACTTGCACGGTCCGTCCGGCGGCACATTCGGCGGCGGCGAGCGCCTCAAGCGAGGTGCGGTTGCGGGAGGCGACGATCACGGTGGCTTCGGCGGTGGCCAGGGCGGAGACCAGTGAGCGACCAAGCAGGCCGGTGCCGCCGAACTGGATCACGATTTTGCCGCTAAGGGAGAAAGGGGACGTATCAGGCATACGGGGAGCGTCCTTTCTTGCGGGCGAGGGCGGGACGGGTAGGGGTGGAACGGGGTAATTTTTCGACGTGGGACCGAAGCAGATCGACCCGCTGTTTGAAATAGCTGGAGAGACCGACGACGTCGGAGCCGGCGTTGAAGATTCGGTAGCCTTCGGCGACGAGGTCTTCGAACGGCGCGATGAGGCCGGCGGTCATGGCGTACTTGCCGTGCTGGCGGGCGGCGGCGGCGACGCGCTTGCGGGCGGCGACGACTGCGGAGTCGTCAAGCTGGCCCGGTTTGCCGATCCGATGGCTGAAATCGCCCGGACCGAAGAGCAATGCGTCGAAGCCCGGAACGGCGGCGATGTCCTCGACATTTTCGAGCGCTTCGGGCGATTCGATTTGGAGAATTACGATGCGCTCGGTGTTGCTGTGACGGATGTAGTCTTCAACGGAAAGGAGGCAGAACTGTCCGTCGATGTTGCCGCCGTCCATGGCCCGTTTACCGATGGGATGGAAGCGAACCCATTCGACAATCTGGCGGGCTTCGTCGGCCGAAGCGACATGGGGCACGATGATGCCGGTCGCATCCGCCTCGAGCGGCCGAATGTAGTCACTATAGCTGCCGCGGCCGACCCGGATGATCGTGTCGATGTCATGCACGCGGGCGGCGCGGATCTGGTTTTCGAGGCCGATCCAGTCGTTGGGGACGTGTTCGGTGCAGAGCCAGACGGCGTCGGCACCGCACAAGCCGGCGATTTCTACGACGCGTGGCTCGGAGAGGTTGAGTTTGAGGGTGATGGGGACATCGCCGGCGCGGAGTTTGCGCAGGAGACGACTTGGGCGGGTTTTCATAAAGGAATGGGGAGTGGGTCGGGGAAGAGCGGGGGAATCCAGCGGGGAAAAATGGATGACTAGATTTCAGCGAGCGCGACCTCGCGTCCGCCTTGTTCCCGGCTGCGGATGCCGGCGATGACCAGTTGCATCAGCTCGACGGTTTCGGCGAACGGGAACGGAAGCACCCCGGTGCGCAGGTACCCGATGAACGCCTCGAGCTGCGTCTTGAAGGCGAAAAACGTGTCGCCGGAGGTGAGCTGGACCTTGCCGGCGGTGCCGCAGAGCTGCAGGCAGCCGAAGCTGCCGTACATGTCGGACGAGGCGACCACGATGATATCGGCGCCGCAGCGGTGTTTCAGGTGGACGATGTTCCGATCGATCGTGCCGGTATTGCGGGCGGAGATGAAGCCGGGGCCAAAGATGGGATAGATGCCCTCGAGGGCGTGGATGCCGTAGGTTTCCCAGCTCTTGGGTGTGGTGATGCTGGCGAAGCGCAAATCACCGAGCTCCCGCGTCGAGATCCGGTAGGGCATAAACTCCTTCGTGTACCGCATGCTGCTCGACGACATGATCGCTTTGCCGGCGGCGACCCAGTCCTGGAAAATCTTCAGATCAGGCGCGTTGTCGGTGAGCGGCTTGTCGATGAAGACGGGCAGGCCGGCCTCGATGAAGGGACGCGCGCGGTTGACGTGCTCGTGGCCGATGTCCGTGGCGATCACGACGGCGTCGACGTGGCCGATTACGTCGGTGGGCTGGGCCACGACGTGCGGGATGAGCGAGCACTTCGCGACGTGCTCGGCGGTGAAGCCGCCGTCGCCGACGCAGCAAATGTGGGTCACTTTCGCGCCCGGAATCGTGAGGGTTTCGACCGGCTGCTTGTTCAGATAAACGGGAATGCCGGCAAACGGGCATTCCTTGGTCATGACCTCGCGGTCGTAGCCGTTGAACATGGCGCTCCAGGAATACGGATGACCGTTGCCCGGGGTGCTGCCGAGTATGGCGAGCCGGATGGCGTGGGGGTTCTTGACAAGGCTCATGAATTGAATCGTGGGGCGCGGTGGTGGAGTCCCACGCTTCCGGCCAGAGCGAAGCAGGGAGAAACGGGTGCGGTCGTTCTCCCCTGTCCCACGTTGCGTTGCTGCCTTGCCGATGGAGGCGGGGTGCCCTCACCCCGCAGGATGGCGCGATCGTGGGCTGAAGTTTGCGGGGTGGGGGCACTCCGCCTCCAAGACGATGGGGCTAAATTATGACTCATGGTGGGTTGGCCGGGGAACGTCGTGCGTCGGCGTGGAGCCGGGCGCGACTATTCGACGTTGAGGGTGAGTTTCCCGGTGAGGTATTCCGAAGTCCAGACCTTCAGGACATCGTCGATGTACTTCTTGAGCGGGCGCTTTTCGCCGACGTGCTTGAGCAACTCGGGCAGCCAGCGGTTGCCGAAGCGCACGTGCTGGGTCTCGTCCGCGATATCGTAGCGCACGAACTGTTCGCTGAGCTGGTCACCGGATTTCTGATGCGCCTCAACGCGGCGGTGGCGGTAGGGAAACGCATGCACCTCGTTGCCCATGGTGAGCAGGCAGTATTGCATGACGGGCGGAAACTGGCTGCGCCATTTGTAGATATGCAGGTACTGCGGCGATTGAAACGGGTCCATGCCGTGGTGGCGCATCCACTCGTAACCCATCAGGCAGTGGCGCACCTCGTCGTACAAATGCCGCGCGGTATCGAACTGGAACTCCCACGGCATGTCGGTGACGGAGTACATCACCAACGCGACGGTTTCGGCGGCTAGCATCTCCGTCGAGTAACGTTCGAATTCCTCGATCGTGTGCTCACGGTAGTCTTCCTCGCCTGGCATCGGCTGCATGTCCGCGGCCCGATTCGTGAAACGCTCGTCGCGCGCGGCCTCGCTGGGGGCCTTGAATTCCAGGCGGCATGCGGGCCGGGCGGGAGGTTGAGCGGGCCGGGGCTGCAAGCCGTTTACGCCGCCCGCAGACGCGAGCAGCCCGCTGACATATTTCTCCCAGGCGCGCGCCGCCGGACTTATTTTGCCAGCGGTCGCGGCCGGTTTGAGCAACGGCTCCACCCGCTCCACTTGGGCGCGGAGATCGAGCAAGGCATGCTTGATGGCATGCACGCTCGGCTGATCGCTATTGGGAAAGGTCGCGTGTTCGTGGGTCGCGAGGGCGTCGATGAGACTCGGCATTACCACCCGATACACGCCGAGTGCGAGGGCGAACTCATCCGGTGCGTGCCGTAACTCGGTCAGTAGGGTGACGAGGGCGTCGTCGGCTGGTTTCTGAAACGCCGGGGACTGAATTTCGCGCAAGCGCAGGTAGAGGGCATTGACGTGGAGCGAGGCCTCCCAGAGCGAGCGTCCCATTTCGCATTTCAGTTCGAACATCGCCACCTGCGGAAGCCAGCCGGCGAGGATGCGCATGACCTCGTGCTGGACGAAACGATACCGATTCAGCAACCGGCGGTTCGCATCGATGTCGATGGGTGTGGTTGCCGCTCCCGATCCGATGACTGACGGAGCGTGACGGGTGCAGGAATGCGACGCCGTCCGAATGACCGGGGAGCGCTGGCGCGGGTGGGCGGACTTCGGGACGCGGGGAGAATGAGTCTTCACGGAGAAAAAGGTAGGGTGGGCTGGGGCGGAACACGAACGGGGGAAAGTGAAGCCTTCGGCTCAAGCCGTGAGGCGGGCGCAGTGCACGCGCGCACCCGTGTCGGCGGAGGCGAGGGCGGCGAGATTGAAACGCAACGTCTGCAGCGCGGCCTCGAGGGTGCAGAGCTGTGCGGGTTTGCCCTCGAGCTGATCGAGAAAGGCGTTGGCCTGGGCGATGAAGGGCGCATCGCGATCGGCTGGCGGTATTTCGCGCCAAGTCCACTCGGAGTCGCCTTCCCGGTAGACACCCCAGCGCTGCGCATGGATCTCGATACGCACACTGCCGCGGGCCGAGTGAAAATCGATGGTCGTTTCGTTGGGCGCTTGGAACTGGTTGAGCGTGTAGCTGACGAGTGCGGTGCCGTGGCGCGCAATTACGTGGACAGTGTCTTCCACTGTCACGCCCGGAAGTGCGAGGTGGGCAGAGTCGCAGAACAGGCTCTCGGTAGGGCCCATCACGCTTTCGACCCAATTGGCCAGGTGCGTGAGCGCGTCCTGAATCGCGCCGCCACCGGAGCGGTGGTCGCGATAGTAGGTTTGCGCGTAAGCAGGTCGAAGCCGATGAAACGGTTGCCCCGCGGTCACTGTGGCTTCGAGCACTGGGCCGAGTTCGCCTTGCCGGATGAAGTCGCGGGCTTGGGTGAGGAATGGGAAGGCATGATAAACGTAGGCGACGGCCGCGCGGCGACCGCTTCGCGCTGCGGTATCCATGAGTGCATCCACGTCTTGCAGGGAGTGGGAAAGTGGCTTTTCAATGAGAACATGACTCCCATTCTTCATCGCCTGAAGGGCCATTGGCACATGCCATGGCGCCGGCGTGCAGATGACTGCTGCGTCATAGGCGGATTTGCCGAGGGCTTGCTCCCAATTGGTGGCGGTTGGCACACCGTAAGTGTCTGCCATCCGGCGTAAAAGCTCCTCATTGGCATCACACGCCGTGACCCGGGCGCGTCCGCTTCTCAGGAAGCAGCGGAGGTGGCGTTCACCGATGCTGCCGCAGCCAATGATAAGAACAGAGTGAGGAGGCATGGAGGGTTTTGGCGACTGGTCGCGAACGAAGAAGATTCTTGCTTGATGAATCTGTATACATAGGTGTTTTTATTGCTCATGAAGAATGTCAACTCCGATATCGCATATGAATACATCCGGAAG
This sequence comes from Opitutus sp. GAS368, assembly GCA_945861235.1. Lineage (GTDB taxonomy): Bacteria > Verrucomicrobiota > Verrucomicrobiia > Opitutales > Opitutaceae > GAS368. The sequence goes on along the minus strand of CAMATV010000045.1, from coordinate 6,435 downwards.
CGCATATTGAGCGGCGAGTTTCCGCCGGCCCGGGCCTTGATGACAAACGCTCTGGCGGACGAAATCGGTGTGAGTAGGACTCCCGTGCGCGATGCGCTGCGCCAGTTGGAGGTCGATGGATTGGTGACCATTCAGGCGCGTTTAGGGGCAAGTGTGAAGACAATGGATATCAAGGAGTTTCGCGAGATGTGCGAACTCCGGCTGGCGCTAGAATCCCACGCGGCCGGACTCGCAGCGCGTGATCACGACGAACTGGAGCTGCGCGAAATGCGTTTCGCGATCGATACGATGCGAAGCTTGACCGAGCGCATCCAAGCCGGCGGTGAGGAGCAGCCGCTGTTGAGCGAACTTGTCCGTGAGGATGTGCGGTTTCATGTGGCGTTGATGACCACGGCGAAAAATGATCTGATGAAGTCGGAAATTTTGCGGCTGCACTTGATTAACCGAGTGGTGTCCGGCCCCACGCCTGGAGAATCGAATCCGCAACTTGACCGGGCCCGGCGCGACGAACGGCGCCAGCTTGTGCTGGCAGAGCACGAAGCAATCTATCGCGCGGTTGAGCAATCTGACGCGCCTGCGGCCAAGGCTGCGATGGAGCGGCATCTGCAAGGAATCATAGATCTGAATCTTGTAGCGATGGGTCGCGGGTCTGCCGGCTTTATCGCACGACAACTGACCGAAGAAGAGATGAGCTACTCGGCCTGAGTTAGGCGGGGCAGTCCGATTGACTGAAAGCGCCTGTGCGCAGGCCAGATGCAATCGTGGTCTGTTGACTTGCCCACACACCGAGGGGATTTGTCGAACTCGGACGGTTCGGCGTGCCCTGAGTGAAATTTGGAGGCTGGGCGCTACGCGGTGAGCTCGGCCGGACGTCATCCCATTGCGAACACCATAGATGCCGGAATCCGAGGGTATGGCGGAGCGTTCAGGGCGCTGGCGTCGACCGTGGTCGGGTGCGGACGAAATCAAGCTCCCGGAGGAGGGATTCCGAAGAGGCGCCCGGCGGTTTCCTCGCTTGTTTCGGATCGCAAACCAATCGGTCTGAGCTCGGCGCGAATTCTTGTTGACAGTAAATTCGTGAGTATCGTGTTGTATACAAAGCGAAAGCGAGCCCACGCGCCTTGGCTCTAAATCTTTCGAGAATTTACCCAGCGGCGCTCCGACTCGTCCTGCCCCATGTATTCCCTGCCCTCACCTGTTAACATCATGCGCATGCTTGGCTTTCTGTCTTTTACGACGGCTCTCGTATTTGGCCAGTCTGCGGTTCCGGGGTCGCAATGGGCGGTCGGAACTCCCCCCGCTGCAGAGACTGTAGCTACGTCCAGTGGTGCCCTCTCCGGGCGGGTGGTGAATCTCACCAACGGCAATTACCTCAACCACGCGCGCGTGGTGGTCCAGGGCACGCGGCTCGAGACTCTCACGGGCGAGAATGGCGAGTATCGCTTTGCCGCCGTTCCTGTAGGCAATGCGCGGGTGACGGCCTCATTTTCCGGTATGGCGTCGCAGGTGGCAACGGTGACGGTGACGGCGGGCAGGGAAGCGACGAAGGACTTTGAACTGGTCTTTGGTTCGGGCGAAGCCGCGGGAAAGGATTCCAGTGTTCTGGTGCTGGAAAAATTTACAGTCCAAGCCTCGGAGCTAACCACCCAGGCGGTGGCGTTACAGGAGCGAAAGAACGCTCCGAATATCAAAAACGTCATCGCGATCGAAAACGACATGGGGGAGGGCAATGTGGGCGAATTCCTCAAAGCGATCCCCGGCATCGCACAGGATCTCAATCCGCAGTCGCCCTCGTTCGCCTCCATTCGCGGCATGCCTTCGAGTGGCACGATCATCACCACGGATGGGGCTGAAGTGGCGACGTCGGGAATTTCTGGCCGCTCGGTCGATCTTGGTTTGGCCGCGACGGGCAATATCGATCGCATCGAGGTGAGTAAGGTGCCGACACCCGACATGCCGGCGAACGCCGTAGGCGGCAGTATCAATCTGATCAGCAAGAGCGGGTTCAGCCGCAAACGCCCTCTGCTCAGCTACAGCGTGTTCGCGACGGCCACCACGCGGGACGGCTATCGCAACGACGGAATCGGCAATCTGTTTGGAATGAGTGAAGGACCAGATCCGAAGTCCAATATTCAACGCATCAAACCGGCGTTTAACCTCTCCTATCTCTTGCCGGTGAACAATAACCTCGGCCTGACATTTTCGCTCAGCCACTCGAACCGTTACACCGACTGGGATTTCCGGCGGCCGGGCTGGAACAAGGTTCTTGGTATCAAGACTTCGGATAACATCAATCCGCTGCCGATCGGCGAAGAAAAGCTGCTCGCGGCCACGAAGATCGATTGGCGGATGCGTGACCACCAATTCACCGCATCGGCTTCGTATTCGACGCAGGATATTTTTACGCGGCAGTTTCCGGTCGTGATGACCTTCGGCGCGGGTGCGATTGGCGGGCCGACTTTCACGCAAGGTGCCGCCACGGGTGTCGGGAGCGCGACGATGTCGCCCAGTGGCAACAATCAGGACAAGCGACTCGTGCTCTTTTCGCTTGGTCATCGCTACACTGGACCGAAATGGTTGCTCGACACGAGCGCGAGCTACTCTAAATCGCGTTTCCAGTTTTCCGATCTGGAGGACGGTTTTTTTGGTGGGATGAGCGCCAATCTCACGAACCTCGTTTTGCGCCAGGATTTCATCAATCCGGAGGCGACGGAGGTGGGGGCGACGACGGCTCTCAGCCGCACAGGTGCGCCGGTCGATTTTTACGACGGCAATCTGCACACGGTGAACACCGCGACGAGCGCCGCCCAGTTGATCGACGACCGCGTCATGCGGGCCGGGATCAACGTCAGCCGCCAACTTGATCTGGCGGTTCCCGTCACGCTGAAGTCCGGCTTGGCGATCAACCAGAAGAACAACGGTGTCGTCGCCGGCGGAAAAAGCTGGACGTTTACTCCTCCGGGTGGAGCCGCGGAGAAAATCGCGGGCAACCATGACCTGATAGCCACGAATTTCTCCTCATTGATCCGATTTTCCGACATCAACGGGAAGCCCCTCCGAATCAATTTTCTCAGTCCGACGAAACTGAAGTCGCTCTACGATGCGAACCCATCGTGGTTCGTCTTCGACGCCACGAACGCCCATATCAACGCCGCCAACGCGACGAAGGAAATCGAGGAGACGATCACGGCGGCCTACGTGCGCGGCGACGTGCGGCTGTTCGACAACCGGCTGTGGCTGGTTGGCGGCGTGCGCTTCGAGCGCACCGAGGATGAAGGCGCGGGCGTGTTGAACGACATCCGTCGGACCTTCCGCCAGGATGCCGCCGGCAATCTCATCCTCGATGCCGCGGGCCGACCGGTGAAGATCACCACAGTGGCGTTGGACAACGCCCAGCTCCAATACGTGACCAAGGGTTCGCGCGCCAACAGCAGTTACGACGGATTCTACCCGAGCCTCAACACGAGCTTCACAATCGCACCGCAACTCGTCGCCCGCGCGGCCTACGCGCGCACGATCGGCCGACCGAATTTCCCAGAAATCATCCCCGGACTCACCATCACCGACCCCGGAGCGGTGGCAGGCAACCGCACCATCACCTCGATCAACGGCGCCCTCAAGCCGTGGAGCGCCGACAACTACGATCTCACGCTGGAACTCTACGAATGGAAGGGCGCCACGGCGTCGGTCAGTCTGTTCCGCAAGAATATCACCGGGTTTTTCGTCACGACCCGCACCGATGCGACGGTCGAGAATCTTGCTGCCCTCGGGCTGACCGACGACTATCTCGACTACGACATCGTCACCAAGCGCAACGGTGGCGATGCTAGCTTGTCGGGCGTCGAGGTTGAGTATCGGCAATCCCTTTTTTTTCTGCCGCAGTGGGCGCGCGGTGCGCACATCTTCGGCAACCTTACGAGCATGGATCTCGGCGGTTCGAACGCCAACGATTTCAGTGGATTTACCGCGAAAACGGGAAACTGGGGCGTGAGTTTTACCAAGCCTCGGTTCAGCGCGAAGGTCTCCGTGAACTACACCGGTGTCCGCCGATTGGCGGTGGTGGCTCCGAGTGCGACGATTCGAGGAAATTCCTACACTAACTATGCCCCCCAGACACGCGTAGATGTGGCAGCCTCATACATGATCAACAAGCGCTATACCGTTTACGCGGATGTGCGAAACCTAAACGGCGTGCCGCTGCGGCGCGGCACGTGGAGCGAAGATACTGCCGGCTATGCCCGAAGCGACGTGCTGCAGTTCGCCGGTGCCATGTTCACGTTGGGCGTCCGCGGACAATTCTAATTTCCCCCCCCATGACCGCTCCCCGTTGCTCCTCTGTTCGGAAATATCGCCGCTGGTTTGTCTTCGGCGTATGGCTGGCCGGCGTCTGCCCATTGCCGGCGGCGCCTGCGCCCGTGGCCCAGCCCGGCTCGATCTCGCGCTTCGTGGCGATCGATAACGTCTGCGCGTGGCCCATGCTGGTTACATTGCGCGACGGCACTTTCGTCGCCGTCATCTTCAATCGTCCGAGCCACGGACAGATGGAGGGCGATGTGGAGTGCTGGGCGAGCAAGGACGGAGCGCTTTGGGAGAAACGCGGCCACCCGGCCCCCAACGATCCCCAGACCGTGCGCATGAACATCTCCGCCGGGCTCGCCCGCAACGGCGACCTGGTCGTGCTCTGCTCCGGCTGGACGGACGAGAAGCAGCCGGAGCGCCCGAAGCAGGGCGTATTTCGCGACGCAGTTATTCCGATTTGGGTATGCCGTTCGTCTGACGGCGGGCGCACGTGGACCCAGCGAAAGCAGTTTCCGGACAACGAGCGCGGCTGGATGCCGTTCATCCCTTTCGGCCCGATTCTCGTGGGGGAGGACGGGGCATTGCATACCGCCTGCTACGCGGGGGAGTTCACCGATCCGAGCGTCAGCACGCGTACGAAAAGCTGGCGCGCGTGGCATTTCCGCAGCGAGGACGACGGCCGCACGTGGCGGCCGACTTCGGTCATCGGCATGCGGCACAATGAAACGGCGATTTTTCATCTGGGCGGGCGCAACTGGCTCGCTGCGGCGCGGATCGAGGCAATGGAAATATTTCGCTCCACCGACGACGGCGCGAGCTGGGGAGACATGCGTCGCGTGACCGAGCCTAACGAGATCAACGGCCACCTCGCGCGGCTGAAAGACGGACGGTTGCTCCTGAGCTACGGCAATCGCGTGAAGGGGCAGTTTGGCGTCCTGGCCAAGTTCAGCTCCGATGAAGGCCTGACGTGGAGCGCGCCGGTGCGACTCGTGGACAGCCTCGAGCAAGATTGCGGTTACCCCAGCAGCGTGCAGCGGGCCGACGGCAAGATCGTCACTGCTTATTACGCGAAACGCGTGCTCAACCATGAGCGCTATCACATGGGGGTCGCGATCTGGGAGGCGCCGGCCAAATGACGCCCGTGCGACTTTACGGGCGCGTGGGGGCCGGCGTGCTCTGGCTCTCCGTGGGAACCGCCTCGCTGGCCGGCCAGGAAGCGGCGATCAACGGGACCACCGCGCCGTTCTCCACCGCGGGAGTCGCGAACGTGCCCGCGTCGGGCGAAACGGTGCGGATTGAGAAGCCGGTGACGAAAGTCATCAGCCACCAGGCGGATTATTACCATGGCTGGCCCACGGTGGCGGCGCGCCGGGACGGCTCGCTCGCTCTTATTTATTCCGGAGGCCGCGAATACCACGTGTGCCCGTTTGGCCGCCTTGACTACATGACTTCGAAGGACGGCGGTGAAACCTGGAGCTGGCCGCGGACTTTGATGGACAGCCTGACGGACGACCGTGATTCGGGCCTCCTGGAGACGAAGAGCGGCGTGCTCCTCGCCACGTTCTTCACCTCACTCGCCTATCAGCAGCATATGAACGCGCCGGAGCGATTGCTTGGCAAGGTATTCGGCCGGGACTGGGATGCCACGCTGGCGCGGTGGAAGACCGCGGAACTCAGCGCCACGCAGGGCGAGCGCCAGGCTGATATCGGTTATTGGATGATGCGTTCGACCGATGGCGGCCGGACCTGGTCCGCGCGTTACGCTGCGCCCGGCTACTGTCCTCATGGACCGATCGGGCTCCGGGACGGACGCGTGTTCTACGCCGCGGCCAACGGCAAGAAAGCGGCCGCGTGGGTTTCCGCTGACGATGGTCTGACCTGGTCGCATCTCTCGGACCTGCCAACGCGGGCGGGGGAACTTCACTCGGTCGAGGCCGGCGACGGTACTTTGATCGTCCATGTGCGCGACAAGCTGCAGACCCCGCAGGGCACAAAGCAGCGCACCTTGCAGACCGAATCGCGCGACGGCGGGAAGACCTGGTCGCCCCAGCGCTTCGTGACGGACGGCTATCCGCCCCATCTCCTCCGGTTGAAGGACGACACGCTCGTGCTGACCTATGGCTCGCGCACGGCCCC
>CAMATV010000044.1 GCA_945861235.1 Opitutus sp. GAS368 | reverse complement strand
TCGGAGATTTTTTCGAACTGTTCCTTCGAGACCATCTGATCGGTCGTGAGTAAACGATACCGCGCGACCTGCGTGCGGGCGGTCTCGAGCTGCAGGCGGGATTTTTGGAGGTCGGCTTCGGCTGATTGGAGAGCGTTCTTGAATGGCCGCGGATCAATCTCAAATAGGAGGTCGCCCTGGGTGACATTTTGCCCTTCCGTGATCGCAATCTTTATCAGCGTGCCGGTGACTTGGGAGCGGACGGCGGTCGTGCGAATGGGTTCGACGGCACCGATCGCCTCGATCACGAGGGGCACGATTTTCTTCTGCACTTGCCCAGCGTAGACCGGAGCTGCCCCACCGCCGCCGCGTTTGCCGCCGCCGCCGGCGCCAGGCGCGGGGGATTTTTCACCGCAGCCGGTGAATAGTCCGGTGCAGATCAGCGCAATGAGGACGGAGCCGGGAACGCGCGGGAGGCGGAATGGTATCATCGGGAGGGAGATCGTTGGGTGAAACGGTGATTGCAGGTCCAGCAGGGTAGTGGCACGAGGGTGAAAGCGGGATTCGTCAATTGTCAAAGGTGTCGAGTAGGACGGCCCAAACGGGGAAAGAGTGCGATCCTCGCTGCACGCGTGAAATCGGGGTTCCGGCAGGTCGCAAGCGAGTGCGGACAGCCTCCCGTCATACCCGAAACTTCTCCTTGCTAGGGAGAGGCGTGCGGATTTCCCTCCTCGCCCCTGTATCTATGAAAGTCCTCGTCGCCGATAAGATCTCACCCAAAGGAGTCGCCTACCTGCGTCAGCAGCCGGGCATTGAAGTCATTGAGGCTTACGGCTCGTCTCCGGAGAAGATTTTGGAACTCGTCAAGGACGTGCATGCGATCGCGGTGCGCTCGGAAACGAAGATCACCGCAGCGGTTTTTGCCGCCGCGCCTTTGCTCAAGGTCGTTGGCCGTGCCGGCGTGGGCGTGGACAACGTCGATGTCGAGGCCGCCACCGAACGTGGCGTGATCGTGATGAACACCCCGTCGGGCAATACCATCGCGACGGCCGAGTTGACGTTTACGCACATCCTTTGTGGCGCGCGTCCCGTGCCCCAAGCTGCGGCTTCGATGAAGGCCGGCCAATGGGACCGGAAGAATTTTTCCGGCATCGAACTTTTCAAAAAAACCCTCGGCGTGATCGGTCTCGGTCGCATCGGGGCGGAAGTGGCGAAACGCGCGCAGGCGTTCGGGATGAAGGTCCTCGCCTACGACCCCTATCTGGCCCCGAGTCGCGCCAAGGCCATGCAGGTCGAGGGCGTCACGCTTGATGAACTCCTCGCCCAGTCCGACTATATCACGGTGCACATGCCGATGACGGACGACACGCACCACATGATCGACGAAGCGGCGTTCGCGAAGTGCAAGCCAGGCCTCCGAATCTTCAACTGCGCCCGCGGCGGAATTATTAAGGAAACGGCTCTCATCGCCGCCCTCAAGTCCGGCAAAGTTGCTGCGGCCGGTCTTGACGTTTTCGAAGAAGAGCCGCTCGCGAAGGACAGCGAACTCCGCACGCTCCCCAATGTTGTGCTGACGCCTCACCTCGGTGCTTCGACTTCCGAAGCGCAGGAAGCAGTGGGCATCGAAGTCGCCGAGCAGATCGCCGACGTGCTCAATGGCGGCGTCATCCGCAATGCCGTCAACATGCCCTCGATGGACGCCAATGCCGTCAAAGTTCTGGGACCTTCCATCGATCTCGGCGCGAAACTCGGCACCCTCGTGCAGCAGATCGCTCCGCCACAGATCGCGACGCTGCGGATCACGTATTGGGGCAAGATCGTCGAACTCGACGTCAACGCGGTCACCCGCGCCATCCAGCGCGGCTTTTTGCGGCGCATCAGCGGCGACTCGGTCAATTTCGTGAACGCCCCGGTAACGCTCGAGCGTCTCGGGGTGCGGGCCGAGATCGTGAAATCGACGGACGACTCAGGTTACTCGGAGCTCATTCGCGTCGAGGCGATCACGCCCGATAACCTGACCTTCTCCGCCTCGGGCACGTTCATTGGAAAGAGCAACCAGCCGCGCATCGTCAGCATCAACGGTCGCGAAGTCGAAGTCGCGGCCGACGGCAAGCTCCTCGTCCTCGAGAATCTCGACCAGCCCGGCATGGTCGGAACCATCGGCACAATCCTCGGCCAGGACCAAGTGAACATCGCCGACATGTCGCTCTCGCGCCTCACGCCCGGCGGCACCGCCTACATGGTCGTGCGTGTCGACACCGAGCCGAGCGAGTCGGCGCGCGCCGTCATTAAGGGCCACGCGGCGATCAAGCTGGCGAAGTTCGTGCAGCTATGAGGAACGGTCCGAAAGTTCGGAGCCTGCTGGCAGGCGAACCGGTGCCGCCTACCCTCGCGCGCAAGCGCGCTCCTACCCTCGGCGCATGATCGTCGCGCTCCTCATTGCCGCCGTCAGCGGGTACCTGTTGGGCGCATTGCCCTTCGGCTACCTCGTCGCGCGCGCGAAGGGCGTGAATATCTTTGAGGTCGGCAGCAAGAATCCCGGCGCGACCAATGTTCGCCGGGTGCTCGGGCACGGGCCCGGGAATCTGGTGCTGTTCCTCGATGCGGCGAAGGGGGCGTTGGCTGTGGGCCTGTTTCCGCTGCTCCACGTCGTGGGGCCGCACTATGGCCCCTTCGATGCCGACGGGCTGTTGGCGCTCAAGATCACCGGCCTCGTCGCGGCGATTGTCGGCCATAGCTTCTCTTGCTTCACCGGTTTCAAGGGCGGCAAGAGTGTCGCCACCGGCGCCGGCGGGTTTCTCGTCTTGTTTCCCCTCGGCATGGGCATCGGCTTCGTAATCTTCGGTCTGACGCTCGCGCTTTCCCGTTACGTTTCCTTGGCTTCGATGCTCGCGGCCGCCTCGTTGCCGTTCGCTGCTTTCGCCTTCAAACAACCGTCGCCGGTCATCTCGATGTCGGCGATGGTCGCTGCATTTGTAATCTATCGTCACCGCGCTAATCTCGCGCGCATCCGGGCCGGCACCGAAAGTAAAGTCGGCCAAGAGAAAACCGACGCATCCCACTCATGAGCGCACCAGCACCGACTACGATCAACATCGGCCTCTGCGGCTTCGGCACCGTGGGGCAGGGCGTTTGGAAACACCTCTCGGCGAATCGCGCCGAACTTGAGTCGCGCCTCGGCGTGAAGCTCAACCTCGCCCGCGCCGCGGTCCGCGACCTCGGCAAAGCCCGCGCGGTCAAAGTCCCGGCGTCCAAGCTCACCGCGGACCCGCTCGCCATCGCCAACGATCCCGCGATCCACGTCGTGTGCGAACTCATGGGCGGCACCACGCTCGCGCGCCAAGTCACCCTCGCCGCGCTTCGCCGGGGAAAAATTGTCGTCTCCGCCAACAAGGCGCTGATCTGCGAATACGGGGCGGAAATCTTCGCGACCGCTCGCGAGCACGGCGGCCACTTTTTCTTCGAAGCGTCCGTCGCCGGCGGTATCCCGATTATCAAAGCTCTTCGCGAAGGCTTGGTCGCAAATCGTTTTCCGCGAATCTACGGCATACTGAACGGCACGTGTAACTACATCCTCACGCAGATGGAGGATCGCGACGCGCCTTACGCCAGCGTGCTTGCCGATGCGAAACGTCTCGGTTACGCCGAGGCCGACGAGGCCCTCGACGTCGACGGGTGGGACACCGCCCACAAGGCCAGCGTCCTCGCTTGGCTCGCGCACGGCGTCTGGGTGAAGACCGACCAGATGATCGTCGAGGGCATCTCGCGCATCACGCCGGCCGATTTCAAGAATGCGTCCACACTCGGCTTCGGGATCAAGCTTCTCGCGGTCATCACGCGCGACTTCACGAAAAACGAACTCTGCGTGCGCGTCCATCCGACCCTGCTCCCCGAGGGCAACGTCATCGCCAACGTCAGCGGGGTGTTCAACGCGATCTCGGTCACGGGCGACGTCGTCGGCACCACGCTCTACAGCGGACGTGGCGCCGGCCAAGACGCCACGGCCAGTGCCGTCATCAGCGATATCGCCGACGCCGTGGCGCTGATCAAACACGGCAAGGGCGCGCACTTTATTGGCGAAGGCGTCCCGGCGCCGCGTCAAGAGAAGCGGCTCGCGCCGCCGGAGCATATCCGTTCGCGCTACTATGTCCGGCTCACCGTCAAAGATCAGCCCGGCGTGCTCGCGCGCGTCGCCTCCGTGATGGCCAAGCACCACGTCAGCATTGCGAGTGTTATCCAAAATCCTGCGGAGACTCCCGGCGCCGCCTCGCTCGTCCTCACGACTCACCAGAGCAACGAGAAGGCGATGCGCACGACGCTCAAACAATTGGGCGCACTCGCCAGCGTGCTCGACGAACCCGTGTTGCTCCGCATCGGCGATTTTAATGACTAAAGGAAGAAAAGTTGAGAGCTGAGAGTCGCGAACTCCGCTCGCCCACCCTCCACCCGCCCACGATCGCTTTTCCGATTCCGAGTCTCTCCACCCTCAACGCTCAGCTCTCAACTCCCTGCAATGGCCAGAATTGTTCAAAAATACGGCGGCACCTCGGTCGGTGACGTCGACCGCATCAAGAACGTCGCGAACCGCATCAAGGCCTTTCGCGACGAGGGGAACGAGCTCGTGGTCGTCGTCTCAGCCCGCTCCGGCGTGACCAACGAGCTCATCGCGCGCGCCAAATTGATTCATCCGAATCCGCCCGAGCGGGAGATGGACCAACTGCTCTCCATCGGTGAACAGGAGACGATCGCGCTGACGGCGATGGCGCTCGAGGCAATTGGGGTCGATGCGGTCAGCTACACCGGCGCGCAGGCTGGAATTTTCACCGACAAGGTGCACACCAAAGCGAAGATTAAAATGATCGACGCCGGCCCGCTCGAGAAAGATCTCAGCGCCGGGAAAGTCATTATCGTCGCCGGCTTTCAGGGTATCAATGATGACGGCCACATCACGACCCTCGGTCGCGGAGGTTCCGACCTTACGGCGATCGCCCTCGCCGCCGCCATCAAGGCCGACAAATGCGAGATCTACACCGACGTGGATGGCGTTTACACCGCCGATCCGCGGGTCGTGAAGGATGCGCAGAAGCTCAACGAAATCAGCTACGACGAAATGCTCGAACTGGCGTCCCTCGGCTCCAAAGTCATGCAAACTCGCTCGGTCGAGTTTGCGTCGAAATACAACGTCGTTTTTGAAGTCCGCTCCTCTTTTAACAACAACCCAGGAACCATCGTGAAACAAGAAGTCGCCTACATGGAAAAGGTCGTCGTCCGCGGCGTCGCCGTCGACAAGGACCAAGCGAAAGTCGTCGTCAGTGACATCGCCGACAAACCCGGCACCGCCGCGAAAGTTTTCTGCGCCCTCGCCGAGGCCAATATCAACGTCGACATGATCGTGCAAAACGTCGGCCGCGATGGCGTGGCGAATCTCACGTTCACCGTGCCGCAGACCGAGATCGGCAAAGTCGAGAAGACGCTCGCGCCCGTCCTCAAGGAAATCGGCGGCAGCGTGACGCTCGACGATCAGATCGCGAAGCTCTCCGTCGTCGGCGTCGGGATGCGCACGCACAGCGGCGTGGCGTCGACCCTGTTTACGGCGCTCGCCGGTGCCGGCATTAACCTTGAACTCATCAGCACCTCGGAGATCAAAATTTCCGTCGTGATCGCGAAGGACAAGGCGGACGAGGCCGCGCGGGTCGCGCACAAGGCCTTTGAGTTGGAGAAACTCTGAGGGTCGGGACGGCTCTCCGCGCCGTCCTACCGTAAAAAGCGGACGCCTCGGAGAGGCGTCCCTACCCGACCAAGCTATCCGACCAAGCTACCCGACCAAGCTACGCGCATGAAATTCATTTCCACCCGCGGTCAAACGCCCTCGCTCGGCTTCTCTGATGCTGTTGCCACCGGGCTCGCGCCGGACGGCGGTCTCTTCCTGCCGGAGACGCTGCCTGATTTTTCCGGCCAGCTCGCTGCGTTTGAAAAACTATCCTATGCGAAACTCTGCTTCGAGTTTATGCGGGTGTTCGCGACGGATATTCCGGCTGAAACCCTTCGGACGATCGTCGACGCGAGCTACACGACGTTCGCCGATCCCGCGATCGCGCCTCTGAAGCCGCTCGGGAAAAACCTCTACGTCCTCGAACTCTTTCACGGACCGACGCTCGCGTTCAAAGATTTCGCGCTCCAACTCCTCGGCAATCTCTACGCGCACCAGTGCGTGGTGCGCCGCGAGACGATCAACGTGCTCGGCGCCACCTCCGGCGACACCGGCGCCGCGGCGATCCACGGACTCCTCGGCAAGCCCGGCACCGCGATTTTTATCCTCTATCCCGACGGCCGCGTCTCGCCGCTCCAAGAGCGCCAGATGGCCTGCACGGGTGCGGCCAACGTGTTTGCGATCGCGGTCGACGGTTCGTTCGACGATGCGCAGGCGTCGCTCAAGGAAATTTTTGGCGACCAAGCCTTCCGCATGCGCCATCGCCTGTCGGCGGTCAATTCCATCAACCTCGCGCGCGTGCTCGCGCAGTGCGTCTACTACCTCTACGCGTGGCTGCGCCTCCCGGCGGCGGAGCGGGGTAACGTCGAGTTCGTGGTGCCGACGGGCAATTTTGGCAACGTGCTCGCCGGTTGGCTGCTCCAGCAAATGGGCGTGCCCATTCGTAGTTTCAAAGTCGCGACGAATCAGAACGATATCCTCTACCGCCTTTTCACGACCGGCGAGTATCGCGTGGGCCACGTTTTGCCGAGCCTCGCGCCTTCGATGGACATTCAGGTCGCGTCGAACTTCGAGCGTTTCATTTACTTCAACGTTGGCCGCGACGCGGCGCGGGTACGCGAGGTGATGCAGACGTTTAAGACGACGGGCGCCTACACGTTTCCGGATTTCAACCGCGCGACGTTCAGTGCCTCGCGCACGAGCGATGTGGAGATCGCGAGCCTCATCACGCGCGTCTACCGCGAGCATGGCTACATCGTCGATCCGCACACGGCGTGCGGGTTCAAGGAGTTGAATCCCGACCGCGTGAGCATCGTGCTTTCGACGGCGAGTCCGGCTAAATTTCCCGATACAATCCGCGCCGCCATTGGTCTCGAGCCGACGCACCCGAGCTTGGAGGTGTTGAAGTCTAAGCCGATCGTGAAGCACTTGCTCGCGTCGACACCTGCGGCGATCCGCGCCTACATTGATCGCCACGCGGTTTGACGCGGGAGTGCGGGTGTCTCACCGGCTTGATCGCAAATGTGGGCGAGATGCTCGCGCTCCCTGAGAATTGCAGATTGCCGCGCGAACGAATCGCCACCCCCCCCATTTTGTCCGTATGAGCGCCCACGGCATTCAGGCCTTTTACGACGGTTTCTTTGCCGTATTGGCGGCGGCCGAGATCCCTGGGGTGATTTTAGGTGGTCAGGCCATGCTGCGGTACCGACTCGCTGAAACGACGAAAGCCGCCGACTTGTTTGTCCGGTCGAATAGTTTTCGACTTTTATTGGAATGACTCGCGACGACTCGCGACGAAGGCACGCTGCCGGTCTATTGTGCTGCGGTCGGTGCTCCCTTGGCCGAGCCGTGGGCCGGGGTCGGTTGGAGTTCTCACTTTAAATTTCCAGTCGCGGCAGGGCGCCGCCCGCGCATCGATATTCTGGCGCGTCGACCGAGGATCGACCGAGAGGCGTTGCCCCGCGAGGGTGTCGCTCCCCTGTTCCTATTGGCCGAGACGAAAAAACGCGGCGCGATGCCAAGGACTGGGGCCAGGTGGCCACGCTCGGTCATTTTCTACTGGATGCCGGCGAGGCGCGCGGACTGCTGCCTCTGCAGGATGCGGAGGAGTTGATGGAGCGCCTGGTGGATGTTCACCCTGACGCGGCGTTGATCGTGCAGCGTCCGGCACTGCGACTCGCGGAAGCACATTCCGACCAACCCGGTGCGGCACTCGAAACGGAGCGCCGATTCTGGCGTTTTTTCGACGCCGGCAGGTTGGCGGTCTCCGATTAAGCGCGGCGTCCTCCGAAAAGCTCCCTTGCCAGCGCCAGACCACGCCCCAAATCTTTCTACTCTCATGGCCACCGCCGTTAAAATCTACGATACCACCCTGCGTGATGGCACCCAGGGCGAAGGCATTAGCTTTTCCGTCACCGACAAGCTGCTCATTGCCCAAAAACTCGACGCGTTCGGGGTGGATTACATTGAAGGCGGTTTCCCCGGCTCTAATCCGCGCGACATCACGTTTTTTCAAGAGGCGAAAAATCTCAAGCTGAAGCACGCCCGGTTGGCGGCGTTTGGCTCCACGCGTCGTGCGGGTGCCAAGGCCGACGAGGACGCCCAGCTGCGCACGCTGCTCGAGAGCGGCATGCCGGTGATGACCATCGTCGGAAAAACGTGGACGTTGCACGTGACGGAGATTCTTCGGACGACGCTCGAGGAGAACCTCGCGATGATTGAGGACTCGGCGCGTTACCTCGTCGCCCAGGGCCGTGAAGTGATCTACGATGCCGAGCATTTTTTCGACGGCTACAAATCCGATCCCGACTACGCCCTCCGTACCCTCGCCGCCGCGCTGCGGGGTGGGGCGAGCAATTTAACGTTGTGCGATACCAACGGCGGGACGCTCGTGGACGAGTTTAAGGATATCGTCGGCCGGGCCGTCAAAGAATTCGGCGCCGACAAAGTGGGCGTGCACTGCCATAACGACGGTGGCCTCGGGGTCGCTCTCACGCTGGCGGGAGTCGGTGCAGGCGCGACGCTCGTGCAGGGCACGATGAACGGTTACGGTGAGCGCGTCGGTAATGCCAATATGGCGACCGTGCTGCCGAATCTATTTCTGAAGATGGACCGCACGGCGCGGTGCGCGGCGAACCTCACCCAGCTGCGCGATCTGTCGCTGTTCTTCGATGAACTGGCGAATTTGCGCCCGGACCCGAAGGCACCGTTCGTCGGACAGTCGGCCTTTGCGCACAAGGGTGGGCTGCACGCCAACGCAGCCCAAAAAGTTGCGCGCAGTTATGAGCACATCGATCCGGCGCTCGTCGGCAATCGCACGCGCGTGTTGGTGTCCGACATGGCCGGCCGGAGTAGCCTAGCTTTGAAGGCGAAAGAACTCGGCCTCGAACTCGACGAGAAGCGCCCGGAAATGAAGGGCCTGATCGAGGAGCTGAAGGAGCGGGAATTTCGCGGCTACGAATACGAGGCGGCCGACGGGTCGTTTCGTCTGCTCGTGGAAAAACATCTCGGCCAGCGACGGGCCTTCTTTGAAGTGGAAAGCTACCGGGTGATGGTGGAGCGCCACGGCGCGGACCTCTGGTCAGAAGCCACGGTGAAGCTCAAAGTAGCCGGTGAATCGATCCACACGGTGGCAGAAGACACGGGCCCGATCGGTGCCTTGGACAAGGCACTGCGCCTCGCGCTGGAGAAGACGTTTCCGCAAATTCGATCAGTCGCCCTGCGCGACTACAAAGTTCGTATTTTGGAAAACACCGGCAACACGAGCGCGCGCACGCGCGTGTTGATTGAGAGCGGTGACGGTGCGCAGATCTGGGGCACGGTGGGAGTGAGCGACAATATTATCGACGCGAGCTGGGAAGCGTTGCGTGAGTCGGTGGAGTTTAAGCTTTCCCAAACGTAACGGAGCGGGAGGGGTTTTCTTTCCAGGCATGAAAGGATCGACGCGAGTGTAATTTATCGTGGACGCACCGGGCCTTGCGCCGGGGATTTTGACTACACGGCGTTGTCGCGCGCTCCGTGTTCGCGGAGGGTAGTGTGGATTGCGCGGCCGGTAACGCAGTGAAGAATATCCCGCCCGCGAGCCTCGCGCGCATGACCATGCCACCCACGAGCTCGTTGCTGTGTCGGGTGGAATGACCGCGCGGCGTGCGCCGCAAAAGTCCTGCTAAAAAAGCCTTGCCGTCGACGACGCGAGCCGAGAACTTCCGCGCTCCTTGTCTGGTAGGATACTCAAGTGGCCAACGAGGGGAGACTGTAAATCTCCTGGCTTACGCCTTCCTCGGTTCGAATCCGAGTCCTACCACCAATTTTCAACTCCCTCCGGCTAAGGCGGCGAGTTCCCTCGTCCGCGGGGCCCGCCCGCCGGGAGGGCGGCTCAGTAATGCGCGTGACCCTAACGTTGCCGAGCGTGCTCGATTTCGATTTCGTTTTTCAGCATCAACGCTTTCTTCAAAGGTCTCTCGGCTCTATGAAAATGAATCCTTTCTTCACGTTACTGACATCCTCGGCGTTTCTGGCGGGCTTCCGCCTCACGTGCCGGCCGCGGTCGGCATATCTCGCGGCCCTCGGAATCATCGCAACGACGGTCGCGCAGCCCTTGGCCGTCACGACCATCGCGGGTCAGGCCGGGGCCCGCGGGAGTGGGGATGGCCCGGGTCTCACGGCGCGATTCTTCGGGCCGAGTGGCCTCTCGGCGGATGGAGTCGGCGGCATTTACGTCGTTGATTCGCTCAACAATACGGTTCGACGCATCACCGCGTTGGGCGTGGTGACGACGATTGCAGGAGGCGAGATTAACGAAATTACCGCTCTGCCGACGCGGGGCGATACTGATGGCACCGGCCGCAGCGCTTTGTTTTCAACCGGATTTGCCGTCACCTCGAGTGCGAATGGACCGCTGATTGCGGCCAACTACGGGGCGTTGACGATGGCGCTGGATTCTCAGGGCAATCTCTACGTCGCCGATACGCTGAATCACGTGATCCGCAAAATCTCGAGCGCTGGCGCGGTGACAACTTTGGCAGGTAGTCCCGGAACCTCGGGCAGTGTGAATGGGGTGGGAGGGAACGCCCAGTTTTCGTCGCCGTATGGGGTTGCCGTGGACAGTGCGGGCAACGTCTACGTCGCGGATGCGGGCAACAACACCCTCCGCAAGATTACGCCGGGCGGCAGCGTGAGCACGTTCGCGGGCCGCGACGGCTCCAATGCGGGTAACCTCGATGGCAACGGTGCTGACGCGCGCTTCAACAGCCCGAGTGGGGTGACGATCGATCGTGCGGGCAATGTCTACGTCGCCGACACCAACAACCACACGATCCGAAAAATCTCCTCCGCTGGGACGGTCACGACCTTGGCTGGCGCGGCGGGTAGCAAAGGAAGTTCCGACGGGATTGGGCTCAAGGCGCGCTTCAACGGTCCGACCGGAATAGCGGTCGACAGCGCGGGCACGGTTTTTGTAGCCGACACTGTTAACGGCACGATCCGTCGGATTACGGCGGCCGGTGTCGTGAGCACGATCGCGGGACTCGCGGGCTCGTCGGGCGCCGTGGACGGCACGGGCAACGCCGTCCGTTTTACGACGCCCTACGGTGTGGCGATCGATAGCGCCGGGAATATTTTTATCGCCGACAGCGGCAACAACACCGTGCGCAAGGGTGTCGTCAGCTCGGCTGGGACCGTCACCATTCAGACGCAGCCGAAGACCCAGTTTGTCAATCTGACCACTCCGGTGCTTTTCACGGTCGAGGCGTCGAGCACGACAGCGCCAACGTATCAGTGGAGGAAAAACAATGTAAACGTGATGGGAGCCACCGCCGCGACTTATGCAATCGCAGCAGCGCAGAACTCCGATGAAGCGAATTACACGGTCGTCGTGACGAGTGGCTCGGTTTCGGTAACCAGCAGTGCGGCCGTCCTGCAGGTTTATCCTGCGTCGGTCTTCATTCCTCCGATAATCATTATTGCGCAACCGTTGGCGCAGTCGATCAGGGCTGGTGAGAGTGCGACGTTCGTCGTGGAAGTCGTCGGCTCGGCAACGCCGTCGTTCCAGTGGCAGAAGAACGAGGTGAATATCGGCGGCGCGACGAGTAGCACCTACCCGATCGCCTCCGCGACTGCCGCGGATGCCGGCACCTACCGGGTCGTCGTCAGCGCGGGTGGGGACATTCAAAACTCCCTCTCCGTTGCGCTCAGCGTAACCGGCGTGATCATTCCACCGCCAATAACACCGCCGATAACACCGCCAGTGACACCGCCAACACCTCCATCCACGGCGTTCGGCCGCATCATCAATCTCTCGATTTTGACGTCGCTCGCAGCGGGCGGAGAAAATTTCACGATGGGCTATGTCGTGGGTGGCAATGGCACCAGCGGCGTGAAGCCGCTCGTGATCCGAGCGGCCGGGCCATCGCTCGGCGCTTTGGGCGTGGGTGGCACGTTGGACGATCCGAAATTGGAGCTGTTCGCCAGTGACACCAAGACGGGGGAGAACGATAACTGGGGCGGCTCACCGCAACTGACCGCGGCGATCGCGGCGGTGGGCGCGTTTCCTTATATGAGTCCAACGTCGAAGGACGCAGCGACGAGCGCGAGCATCACAACGCGAGACAACTCGGTCGTCGTATCGGCGGCGAATGGTGGTGCCGGGACTGTCATTGCAGAAATTTA
This sequence comes from Opitutus sp. GAS368, assembly GCA_945861235.1. Classification (GTDB taxonomy): domain Bacteria; phylum Verrucomicrobiota; class Verrucomicrobiia; order Opitutales; family Opitutaceae; genus GAS368. Next base: position 1,216 of record CAMATV010000044.1, on the reverse strand, counting down.
CGATGCGACGGCGGCGTCGGCGTTTGCCGCGGCAACGCCCCGCTTGATCAACGTCTCGGTGCGCAAGCACCTCGGCACAGGACTCACCGTCGGTTTTGTATTGGGTGGGACGGTGGCGACAAAAGTTTTGATCCGGGCCGTGGGTCCGACGCTCGGCGCCTTCGGGGTTCCGGGCGTGGTCGCCGACCCGCAGCTGACGCTCTTCAACGACGCGTCGGTGAAAATCGGCGAGAACAACGATTGGGGTGGCACGGCGGAGCTGACGGCGGCCTTTGAGGCGGTGGGCGCATTTGCGCTGCCGGCGACGGCGAAGGATGCGGCGTTGCTCGTGACGTTGCCGCGCGGAAACTACACGGTGCAGGCGTCTGGCACGACGGGCACCACCGGCGTGGCGCTCGTGGAGGTTTACGAAGTGCGGTGATGTACAGGTTCTTCGGATATGCGGCGCGCGTTAGCGACGTTCGAGCAGGCCGCGCGGTAAACGCGCCGATCGGCGGCGGGTGAAGCTACCGGTCGCCTCGCTTGGGACCTACAGCATGCCGGCGGCGCGGAAGCTAAAATAGCCCAGGCCGAGGGGATCAGCGGAAGCTCGTCCGATGATCACATGGTCGATCAACTCGATGTCCACCGCACGCGCGGCTTCGCGGAGCTGGCGGGTCACTTGCATGTCAGCGGCGCTGGGGGCGGGATCACCACTGGGGTGATTGTGCACGCAGGCGATGGCGCACGCGCCTTCGCGAATGGCCGCGCGAAAGACTTCCCGTGGGTGGGCGAGGGAGGAGGTGGCACTGCCGGAGCTGATCTCGACACGTTTAATGAGCCGGTTTTTCCGGTTGAGGCAGAGCACCCAGAATTTCTCCACCTCTAGGCTGACCGTGAACGGCCTGACGTAGCCCGCAATCAGCTCGGAGCGATTCAGGAGCGGGTTGTCGCCCAGCTGCTGAGTGACGACGCGGACCGCGACTTCCATGACGGTGATCAATTGGAGCGCTTTGACATGACCGATGCCCTTGAGCTTGCGGAAGTCTTTTTCCTTCCAGTTGGCCAAGCCGGCGAGTGAACCAGACTCGGCCAAGAGACGGGAAGCGAGCGTGAGCACGTCCTGTCCGCGGGTGCCACTGCGGAGGAGCATGGCGAGCAGTTCGGTGTCGTTGAGCGCACCGACGCCGTATTTTTCGAGGCGTTCCTGCGGGCGTTCACCGACGGCGGTTTCGCG
>CAMATV010000043.1 GCA_945861235.1 Opitutus sp. GAS368 | reverse complement strand
AACGCGAGCAACACCGAGACCGACGGCCCGATCATCAAGCTGGTTCACCAGATCATGTTTGAGGCGATTCAGCGGCGTGCTTCGGACATCCATTTGGAGCCGCTTGAAAAGCGATTCCGCGTCCGCTACCGGATCGATGGCGTCTTGCTCGAAGTCGAAAATCCACCCAAGCGCCTCCAGCTCTCGATCATTTCGCGGCTGAAGATCATGGCGAATATTTCGATCGCCGAGAAACGGATACCGCAAGACGGGCGCATTCAGATTTCCGTCGGTGGCAAGCAGCTCGATTTGCGCGTGTCCTCGCTGCCGACTGCCCATGGCGAGAGCATCGTAATGCGTATTCTGGACAAAGAAGGGCTCACGCTCGGTTTGCCGGAGCTGGGATTTTTCCGGGACGACGCCGCGACGTTCGAACGATTGATCGCGTTGCCCGACGGCATTCTGCTGGTGACCGGACCCACCGGCTCCGGCAAGACCACGACGCTCTACGGCTGCCTCCATTTTATCAACAAGCCCGACCGCAAGATCATCACGGTCGAGGATCCGGTCGAGTATCAGCTCAACGGTATCAATCAGGTGCCCGTGCGCCACGACGTGGGCATGACCTTTGCATCGGCGCTCCGCGCGATGCTGCGGCAGGCCCCGAACATCGTTATGGTCGGCGAAATTCGCGACCTCGAGACCGCCGAGATCGCGATCAACGCCTCGCTGACCGGCCACATGGTTTTTTCGACGCTGCACACCAACGATGCGCCGGGCGCGATCACGCGGCTCATCGATATCGGGGTGAAACCATTTCTGGTGTCGACCTCGCTGCGCTGCGCGATGGCCCAGCGGCTCGTCCGCAAGATTTGTGCGAAGTGCAAGAAGCCGATGACGCCCACCGCGCAAGAGCTGCGCTCCCTGAACATCAATCCGGCGCAGGCCGCTACCGCGACGTTCGCCCACGGCGAAGGCTGCGCCGGTTGCAATGCCACGGGCTACCGCGGTCGCATGGGCATTTTCGAGATTTTTGTGATCACCGAGGAAATTCAAAAAATGATCTACGAAGGCGCCGGCGGCGCGAGGCTGCGCGACAAGGCCCGTTCGGCCGGGATGCGGACCATGCGCGAGGATGGCACTCGTAAGGTGACCGCCGGTTTGACTACGATTGAAGAGGTCGTCTCGATCACTGTCGGCGACGCGAGTTAAGCCACCCCAACTGCAACCGAGTCGCCCCATGAGCTATGAAATGAATGATCTGCTGGATCTGATGGTGGATCAAGGGGCGTCCGATCTCCATCTCCAGGTCGGCCAACCGCCGACGCTCCGTCTGAGCGGCAGCATGACGCCGATCGACGGTCCGCCGCTCACGCCGAGCGATACGGAAAAATTGATGCAATCCATCACGCCTGATGCGCACATCAGCAACGTGAAGCTGAAGGGTGGCGCCGATTTCGGCTTCGCCTTTGGCGAGAAGGCGCGTTTCCGCGTGTCGGTGCTGAAGTCGAAAGCCAACTACGGGATGGTGCTGCGGCAGATTCCGCACAAGATGTTCGGCCTGCGCGACATTGGCCTGCCGGATAAATTCCGCGAGCTGCTCTACCGTCCCCGCGGCCTGATTCTCGTCACCGGACCCACCGGCTCGGGTAAATCCACGACGCTCGCGTCGATGGTGAATTACATCAACGAAACGCGCGACGGCCACATCATCACCATCGAGGATCCGATCGAGTATTATCACGGCCATAAGCGGTGCATTGTGACGCAGCGCGAGGTGCACGTGGATGTCCCCAGTTTTTCCGAAGCGATCCGCCGGGCGCTCCGGCAGGACCCCGATGTCATTATGGTCGGTGAAATGCGGGACCTCGAGACGATCGAGGCGGCCATCAGCGCAGCCGAGACGGGGCACTTGGTCTTTGGCACGCTGCACACGAACAGCGCGGCGAAGACGGTGGACCGCATCGTCGACGCCTTTCCGGCGAACATGAAGGACATGATTCGCACGCAACTTGCTTCATCACTCGTGGGCGTCATTTCCCAAGTGCTCTGCAAGAAAATTGGCGGCGGCCGCATCGGGGCTTACGAGATTATGGTCAATACGACCTCCATCGCCTCGCTGATTCGTGAGAATAAAACTTTCCGTATAACGTCGGACATCCAGACGGGGGCCCATCTCGGTATGATCACCTTGGACACCCACCTGATGAGCTTGGTGAACCGTGAACTGGTGACACCGGACGACGCGCTCGAAAAGGCGCAGGATCCCAATCTGATGCGCGAAAATTTTCTCAAGATGGGCTTAAAGCTCCGCGAGATTTGAGACCTTCCCTTTACCTACACCCCGCCTGATGTTTCCGACTCACAGTCCCGCCATCTACGAGTTCCTGAAAGAGCACCGGCTCGTCGAGCAGGCGCAACTCGACGAACTCAATGAGGAGCACAAGGCCACGGGCAAGCCGTTGGCCGACGTCGTCGTCGATCTCGGCATCATCGAGAAATCGTCGCTGCTTCACCGCATCGCCGAACACCTCGGCTACGATTATCTTTCGGAGCTCCCCGTCCAGTTTTCCGGCGAAGCCATTGCCGCAATCACCGGCAAGCTCGCGCGCGATTACGGGGTGATGCCGCTGAGCGCCGACGAACAGAATATCGACCTCCTCGTCAGCGATCCCTTCAACTCGCAGGCTATCGACGACCTCACGTTCGCCCTGGGGCGCAATGTCCGGCTCTTTTTCGCGGACCCCGACAAGATCGATGTGCAGATCAAACAGCACTACGGTGAGGACGAGGCCAGCATCGACGACCTCCTGCAGGAAATCAATTCGGGCAGTCTGCCCACGGATGGGCGCGCTCTGTCCGAGCGCGACATCGAGTCGATGGCGGAGCAGACGCCGATCATTCGTTTCGTCAATCTCGTCATCGGCCAAGCCATCCGCGACAAGGCGAGCGACATCCACTTCGAGCCGTTTGAACACGAGTTCAAGATCCGCTATCGCATTGACGGATCGCTTTACGAAATGGCGCCTCCCCCCAAGGCGCTGTCCCTGCCCATTCTGTCGCGGCTCAAGGTCTTGGCGTCGCTCAACATCGCCGAGCGACGCATCCCGCAGGACGGACGCATCAAGATCACCATCGGTGGACGGCAGGTGGATCTGCGCGTCTCGACTTTGCCGACGCAATTCGGCGAGAGCGTGGTGCTGCGCGTGCTGGATCAGTCGGCGGTGCAACTCGACATCTCACAACTCGGCATGCCGCCGGACGTGTTCAACGGCATTCAGGAGATTGTTCGTCGCCCCAATGGCATTTTCATCGTCACCGGCCCGACCGGCTCCGGGAAAACCACCACGCTCTACAGCGGTCTGCGGATCATTAACACTGCGGACCTCAAGCTGCTCACCGCCGAGGACCCGGTTGAATACGAGATCGAGGGCATTATGCAGGTGCCGGTGAATCCGCTCGTCGGGCTCACGTTTGCCGCGGCGTTGCGCTCCTTCCTCCGCCAAGATCCCGATGTGATTATGGTCGGCGAAATCCGCGATCTGGAGACCGCGCAGATCGCCATCCAGGCGTCGCTGACCGGTCACTTGGTGCTCTCGACGCTGCACACGAACGACTCCGCCGGAGCCGTCACGCGGCTGGTGGACATGGGCGTGGAACCGTTTCTCATCGCGTCATCACTCGAAGCTGTGCTCGCCCAGCGTCTCGTGCGGCGCGTGTGTGTGCAGTGTCGCACGCCCTATACGCCGCCGCCGGATTTGTTGAAGCCACTCGCGATCGCGGCCGATAGCGTGGGCGACCGGCAGTTTTTTTACGGGAAAGGTTGTCCGACCTGCTCGCAGTCGGGCTATCGCGGGCGCCTCGGCATTTACGAGTGGTTGCGCATGAGCGAGGCACTCCGCGACCTCATCGGTCAACGCGCATCCACGCTGGTGATCCGGCAGAAAGCGATTGAGCAGGGCATGCGCACGTTGCGGGATGACGGCCTCCGCGCGATCTTTGATGGACACACGTCAATCGAGGAAGTCATTAAATACACCTAACCCCATGGCGAAACTCTCCGTGCGCTCCGCGCCCGCCGCCCCTGTGCCGGCCACCTTTGCAGCCAAAGCGCCGCCGCGGCCTTCGACGGCTTTTAACAGCGGTGCCGCCTCCGCGAAAAAGAAACGCCGCCAGTTTGGCAACGCCGTCAACGCGAAGGGCGTCGCGGTCTTTACGCGGCAGCTCGCCACTTTGGTGAAGGCCGGTATGCCCATTCTCCGCAGTCTCGAGGTGTTGGCCCGACAGGAAAAACGGCCCGCGTTTAAAGACGTGCTTGAAACGATCGCCGACACGATTCGCTCGGGCGGAAATTTTTCAGACGGCCTCGCTGCGAACGGCAAGGTTTTTGACCGACTGTATATCAATATGGTGAAGGCGGGTGAGGCCGGCGGCGTGCTCGATACCGTTTTGGAACGTCTGTCGGTATTCATGGAGAAGGCGCAGAAAATCCAGGGCAAGGTGAAGTCTGCGATGATCTATCCGGCCGTGATCGTTTCGGTCGCGCTCGTGATTGTCTCGATTTTGATGATTTTCGTGGTGCCGAAATTCCAGGAAATTTTCACCGGTTTGCTCAAAGGGCAGCCGTTGCCCGCCCTCACTCAAGTCTTGTTGGACATAAGTAATTTTCTCAAGGACCAGTATCCCTTCGCGATCGGCGGCCTGATGGCAGCCTACTTTGGATTCAAATTTTTCGCCCAGATGAGACTGGGCAAACGCATCATCGATTGGTCGCTCATCCACATGCCGATTGTGGGCGATTTATTCCTGAAGGCGGCAATTGGCCGGTTTACGCGCACCTTCGGGACCTTGCTGTCGAGCGGCGTGCCCATTCTGCAGGCGTTGACGATTACTCGCGACACGAGTGGCAACGTCCACATCGCCGACGCGATCAACGTCGTCCATGACCGCGTGAAGGAAGGCGACAACGTCGCCAAGCCGCTGGAGTCGACGCATGTCTTCCCCGGCATGGTCACGAGTATGATCGAGGTTGGTGAGGAGACGGGTGCGCTGCCCGACATGTTAACCCGGATCGCCGACACTTATGATGAGGAAGTCGACACGGCGGTCGCCGGTCTGACGTCGATCATCGAGCCCATCATGATCGTGTTCATGGCGGTCATGGTCGGCACAATCGTCATCGCGCTGTTCTTGCCGCTCGTGAGCATTATTGAACACTTGTCCTGACCGGAATGCCGCGGGGCTGGCCGGCGAGGCAGGCAGTGCGAACCAGCGTGCAGACTAGGCGAGTGGTTTTTTCGTCAGGAGTTGGGAGCTCAATCCGGGCAGGCGCTCGGAGAACTCATCGGTCTCTCCGGCCTGGCGCAGCGCCCGCTGGACCATCCCCATCTTGGCGTCGAGATTGTCGATCATGGACACAAACACGGCCTCGGGCGTCGCGGCGTAGACGGCTGCGCCCCACTCGGGTTCACCTTGGTGCGACAGAATAATATGCTCGAGGCGCTCCAGCAGATCGGGTGCAAGTCTGGTTTTCATACCGGCTTTGCGCGCGAGTTGGTAGCCGAGCACCACGTGCCCCTGGAGAATCCCGCGGCGGCTGCGTTTGGTGGCGAGCGTGCCCTCATATTCAATGACTTTCCCCGTATCATGTAAAAGGATGCCGGCCATCGCGAGGTCAGCGTGCACCTCGGGGTAGAGCGGGAGCAGCGCTCGGCAGGCGCGGGCCATGTGCGTCGTGTGCTCGAGCAGACCGTGGCGATAAGCGTGGTGCATCGCGACGGCGGCTGGAGCGCATTGGAAGTTCTCTCCGATGTCATCGAAGACGGCGCGCACCGTCGCCCGGAGATCGGCATGGCCAATGGCGTCGATAAACGTCTCGAACTCCGCCCAAAGCGTCACCGGATTTTCCGGTGCAACTTCGACCAAGGTTTCGAGCAGACTCGAATCGCTGAGTTGGTCTTCGGACAGCACGTCGGCGCGGGCGATTTTCGGGGACAGACGTCCTTGATAGTAGTCGATTTTTCCCTCGATGCGAACGACCGCACCTTCGCCGCCGGTCTTGAGGATTTCGAAAGCGGGGTTGTCAGAAAAGATCGTGCAGCCGAAAGAGCCGGTGCGGTCGCCGAGGTCCACGCTGTAAAACAGATTGCCGTTCGAGGCGGTTTTCGAGGCGAGTTTTTTTACGACGAGCAGGCTCGCGAAGGGACGGCCGTTGGCTTCGGTGCCGGACGCTTTCAAGTCGCGGACCGTGGAAAGCATGGGCGAATCAGGCATGGGATTTTACGAGTTGGGTATAGGGCTTGAAGAAAGGGTGCTGCACGTCGCGGAGCAGGGCGTAATAAATCGTCTCGCTCGGCAGGACGTGCACGCCGGCGGCGCGCAGGGCCACGAGGCAGGCGGCGGAATCCTCGGGGTGCCGGGCACCGATACAGTCACTGAGGAGCGTGACTTGTAAACCCTCCGCGCGGGCGGCGATTGCCGTCTGATATACGCAGATGGGAGTCTCGATCCCGCAGAGCAAGAGATGCTCGACCCGTTGCTGCCGGACCAAGGCGTCGCGGATGGCCTCATCGGCGAACGCCGAAAAACTTGTTTTTCCATGCGTCGCCGCACCCGGTGCCAGCGCGAGTAACGCGGGGGCCGTTCCGCCTAGTTTCTGCGGAACCTGTTCGGTGAACGCCACGGGCAAACCGAGGCCGACTGCGGATGCGACGGCAAATTCGCAGCGCCGTTGCACGCGTCCTCCGTCGACGACCGCGCGCAGGAACACAGGCTGCAGGTCGATACAGAGGAGCAAGGTGCCGGTCGGTGGCTGGGGGGCGATCACGGGTAGTAGCGTTGGCGGGCTTTGACCTGAACAAAACGTTTTTCCGGCAAGATGTAGGCGGTTAGGGAGCCGCCCATCGCGCAGGACGTATCGATGCCGAGGGACCACTTGAGTTTGTAGATTTCGGGGCGCGAGGTGTGGCCGTAAACCACGAAGGGTGGGCCGCTCCAAAAATCGGCCCAAGCGGGCGCGTCGGGCGCGTCGCCGCGCTTCGCCGCCCGGCCGTCTTGGTCGATTACCTGAATGCGAGTGACGATCTCGGCCGGCTGTTGCTGCCAGGCCACACCGGGGAGAAACCCCCCATGAACAAAGACCACATTGAGCTCGGGCTCTTCAAACGTGAGCGGCATCGCCTCGAGGTATTTCCAGTCGTCTTCGCGCAACTTGTCATGGGTCTCCCGGTCACTTTCCTTCAGATACTTGGGGGCTCCGGTGCGCCGATACTTGAGGAGCCGCAATTCATGGTTGCCGAGCAGCGCCAAGGCCCGGCTTTCGCGGGCGAGGTCGATGACTTTGCAGCTATCGGGACCGCGATTGACGAGGTCTCCGAGCAGGACGAGACGGTCGTCCTTGGTGAGTTCAAGGCGAGCAAGCAGCTCGGCGAATTCGAGGTGGCAGCCATGGATGTCGCCGATGGCGATAAGTCTCCCGTTCATACGGCGGAAAAGTGCTAGCGTCCGCGGCGGGTGAGAGTAAACAAGAAAGGCTATGGAATTGCATCTGCAGCCGCTCGCTCCCGCCTGTGTCGTCTCCGGCGAGCCGTTTGTCGAGGGTGCGCGGGTCGCCTGTTTTCTCGTGCGGACGACGACGACGGAAGTGGTGCGTTATGACTTATTGGAGGTGCAGTCGGGCAATTTCTCCCCCGAGGGATTCGTGGTGTGCCGCTGGGTGCATGTTTTCAAGCCGCGCAAGCCGGGTGAAAATGCCGACCGTGAGCTGAAGCTCACCGCGGAAAATCTATTCGTGACCTTGGCGGATCCGCTGACGGAGGCCACTCCTGAAAGCACACGGCTGCTCCAGTTTCTTGCTCTGATGTTGGAGCGGAAGAGAATTCTGCGCCCCAAGGGCAGGTCGGCCGATCGTGAGCGAAACGTTTACGAGCACACCAAGACGAAGCTGCTGTACGAGGTGCCGCTGGGGGAGCTCACGCCGGAATTCTTCGTGGCGGTGCAGGAGCAACTCAGTGTGTTGGTCGGTTCGCCAAAACTCAAAGCGGGCGGAGCGACGTCTGCCCTGGAGCCGATGGCGGTGACAGCGGCACCGGCCGAGGCGACGACTTCGTGATCGCGCACGGCCGGCGACACAGGCCGTGAATTACCCCGTCATGCTGGGCGAGTCGCGTAAGCCGCTGCCATGCAGTCGGAGCACCGTCTAGGAATGAGCTCCCGGAAACTGATCGACGGAGGGCTGGCGATTGTCGCCACGCCGGGTTTTCCGTCGCGCAGTTGCACGTCGGCAAGTGACGGCCCTACACTCCACTGCTAGGAAAAAGCTCCTTGTTCGTAGTCCCGCCTCTAGGCGGAATCCGTCAAACCTTTCGCTTAAAGGCGGGACTACGAACTCAGAAAAACGGCTTTTTTACCCGTCACAGGCAAGAAGTCACTTTTGTGGTTGGGGCTGAATCGTTACGTAGGTGAGTTGGGATTACCGTCGCACCGGGACGTCGCGCGCTGCGAGGTAGTCCTTCACTTGGGGAATCGTCAGCGTGCCGAAATGGAAGAGGCTGGCGGCGAGCACCGCGCTCGCGCGGCCGGTGTCGAGCGCTTCGGCGAAATGGGCGAGGGTGCCCGCGCCACCGCTGGCGATAACCGGAACGCTGACTGCGTCGCTGACGGCGCGCGTGAGAGCGCAGTCGTAGCCCGCTTGGGTGCCGTCGGCGTCCATGCTGGTGAGGAGAATCTCGCCGGCGCCGAGCGTGACGGCGTTTCGCGCCCACTCGACGGCGTTGAGCTCCGTGGGATTGCGTCCGCCGTGGGTGTAAACGCGCCAAGACTGGCCGTCGGCCTCGCGCTTCGCGTCGATGGCGAGCACGATGCACTGCGCACCGAAGCGATTGGAGGCGTCGGCGATGAGCTGAGGGTTTTTGATCGCGGCCGTGTTGAGCGAAACCTTGTCCGCGCCGCTCTTCAGCATCGCCTCGATATCCGCCAGCGTGCGCAGCCCGCCACCGACGGTCAGCGGCATGAAGCACTGTTCGGCGGTCGCCGCGACGACATCGTGCATGATCCCGCGGCCGTCGCTAGAGGCGGTGATGTCGAGAAAGACGAGTTCGTCGGCGCCCTGCGCATCGTAGGCTTTCGCGCTTTGGACGGGGTCGCCCGCGTCGCGGAGCTGCTGAAACTTAATGCCCTTGACGACGCGTCCGGCGTTGACGTCCAGACAAGGAATGATGCGGCGAGAGAGCACGCCAAAAAGTAGCGGGTGGTGGGTAGTGGGTAGCGAGTAGAAAAATAGCGCGGAGAGCTCGATGCTCGCTCTCCGCTACCTCCTACTCGCTGAGCCCCTCAGCTTTCCGTATGCGTCACGTCGGGCTCGAAATTCACCGCGAGGCGATAGACGTTGCCCGGGCGCATAATGAGCGGATGGTCACGTACGAGATACTGCAAATAGTGGATCTTGCCGTAGTTCGTGCGGTAGGTCGGATCGGCACTCACCACTTCGGTCTCCTGCCAGACCGCTTGGAAATCATCCTTCGCGACGCTGCAACGCTGGCCGAGCGGGCCGAGGGCGAGGGAGCCGGTGACGCGGTATTTCGAGTGCGGCGCAGCGATCGCGAGCGCGTAGCGGAATTTGTCGAGCGTGACCTGCTGTTTGACCGTGTAGGCGAATTCGCAGCCAATCTTATTCCCGCAAAACGTCCACTGAACCTTCACGCTACCGAGGCCCTTGATGAATTCTTCCTTCGTGGAAATCAGTTCGGGCTGTTCGTAGCGGAAGTAGAAACTGTTGCGGAGACCAAGGCCCGTGACGCAGTTCTTGCCATAGAACGCGGGAAGCGTGACGTGCTCGCCGAACGTGAGCTCGGGTAGCATAATCGGCGCGTAGACGTTGTTCGGCCAGTCGAAGATGCCGGGGCAATGAGGGAAGGTCAGTGAGTCACTCGTGAGCGTCTTGCCGGAGCTGATGAGCGGCACTTGGAGGTGCAGACCCGTGTCGGCGTCACGGTAGAGGAAGAGGCCCTGTTCTTTGCGGTTCGACTTGTCGAAGATGACGAAGCGGCCCGACGTGCGCGGCGGTTCTACCTTTGGATTACCGGGCGGGATCGACACCGTTTTGGCAAGGCGCGACCATTGGCACAGGTAACGCGCGGCGTCGAAGTTGGCCATGCGCGTCGTATGATGCGAGTAGGCGGTGCGTTCTTCGTCGCGGAGATCGAGGAAGCCGTGCTCTTGGTCGAGGTAGGTCTCGTAAAAGAACATGAACAACCGACGAAGGATGTCGTAGTATTTGACCTTCTGGTCGTCGGCGATCCAGCCATCGCGCAGGCCCTGCAGAATGAGACTGATGCAGTGCATCTGGCCGTAAGCACCCGCGGCGCGGCCAAAGGCCCAGCCGAGTCCGTCCGAGCGGACGAGGTCGGGCATCATCTTGATGTATTTTTCGCCGTAGGTGCGCAGGGTCGGGAGCTTGCGATCACGCACGCCGCTGTTGGCGTGGAGTTGCAGCGCCGAGCGGACGAACACGAAGCTCATCACACCGTAAAGATTGTAATTGCCGCCAAAACCCTCGGTGGCGTCATCGAAGAAACCGGCCGAGCTGGTCTGGTTGATGCGCTCGCACATGCGCTCGATCAGCCGTGAGGTCTCGTCTTTTTTCGAGAGGCCAAAGCTGAAACGGGCGACGGCTTTGGCGATGTTGAACGCCTGCCAATGGTTGTCGTAGTCGCTGCGATGCAGGAGAGACTTGTCGATCCGCTGCTGAGTTTCCTCGACGAGGCGTTCCCAAACGGGATTGCGATCCTTGGACGGACCGAAGCAAAGGAGTCCGAGCGCGGCGTAAGCGAGGCCGTTCTCGGCCGGGGGCTCCGTGAACATTTGCGCGGTAATGCAGCGCGCCGCGAGGTCGATGAGATCGTGGTTTTGGAGCGTGGACTCGCCGGTCGCGCGGTAATATTCGCCGAGGGCGTAGGCGACGTGGCCGGGTTCGTCGGGGCGAGGGAGCTCGCCGGGAGCGGGAAGGATAGTGCCGTCAGGTTGGATGGAGTCGATGTTGTGGCTCAACATCGAACGGGCCATGTCGAGACATTGCTCGGAGAAACTATGCATGCGGTGGATTTGCGAAGGGACGAGGACGGCGGGCGTGAGGGCGAAGCTTGCCCGGTTAAGGAACCGGGCGGCAAGAGCGAATTTAGGGGGATTAGCGGGTCAGGAGTTTGAGGAACTCGGCGTTGGTCTTAGTTTTGGAGAGACGCGCGATCATCGTGTCGGTAGCTTCCTCGATTTTTTGCTGCACGAGCGCGCGGCGGAAAAAGTGGATGCTTTCGAGCGATTTTGCGTCGATGAGCAGTTCCTCTTTGCGGGTACCGCTCGAGGCAACGTTCATGGCGGGCCAGAGACGCATCTCGGCGCACTTGCGGTCGAGGACGAGCTCCATATTGCCGGTGCCCTTGAATTCCTGAAAAATCACGTCGTCCATGCGGCTGCCGGTTTCAACGAGCACCGAGGCGATGATTGTGAGCGAGCCGGCCTCCTCGGTCTTGCGCGCGGTGGCGAAGAGCTGACGGGGTTTTTCCAAGGCGCGGACGTCGAGGCCGCCGGTGCCGGTGCGGCCGGAGTTGCGCGCGGTATTGTGCGCGCGGGACAGGCGGGTGATCGAATCGACAAACAGGACGACGTCGCGGCCGACTTCGACGAGCCGTTTCGCGCGTTCGATGCAGAGGTCGGCGATCCGGATATGATTCTCGACCTCTTCATCGTTGGATGAGGCCCAGATTTCTGCGGCGGTGACGCTGCGGCGGAAGTCGGTGACCTCTTCGGGGCGTTCGTCCACGAGGAGAATCATCACATGACATTCGGGATTATTTTGCAGAACACCGAGGGCCATGTCGCGGAGCAACGTGGTCTTGCCGGTGCGCGGTGGCGCGACGACGAGGCCGCGGGTGCCTTTGCCGATGGGGCAAAAGAGGTCCACGGCGCGGGTCGTGAGACGACCGTCCTTCAATTCCATTTTGAGAAATTGGTTGGGCGAGACGGTGGTCAACGCGGTGTATTCCCAGCGCTGGCGACGATCTTCGAGCGGAACGCCGTCCACGGTTTCAATGAAACGCATCTTCGGGTTAAGAAAGCGTCCGTCGGCTGGAAAGGCGGTGCCGCCGATCATGGACCCGGTGCGCAGCTTGAAGCGACGGATGAGCTCTTTAGGCACAAACGTATCGGTCGGCCGGCGCTTGCCGCCGCGGGACAGATCGAGGAGTTGGCCGTTGCCGCCCCGCAGGAGGTCGATGTCGAGCACGCCTTCGACTTGGATCGTGTGTTCGACCGGCGCAGGCGCGGGGGCAGGCGCGGGGGCAGGCGCGGGGGCAGGCGCGGGGGCAGGCGCAGGCGAGGGGGCTGCAGACGGAGCTGCGGTGCCGGTTTCGGCTGCAGGTGAAGCCAGACTCGTTGCGACGGGCGCAGCGACGGCGGAGGTGTCCGCGAGAGCGGGCAGGGTTTTCTTTTCCATACGAATAGTGAAGACAGACAACTCCCGCGCTTGACGCTTGAAACTCGCAGCGGGATAAGAGCCGCGAATTTCGCGTTCTTAACCCTAAATCCGACACACCGTGCCAGACCAGACGATTACCTCAGTTTCCCGGGAACACCGGTTATTCAGGCCTTCGGCCGAGTTCAAAGCCCAAGCTAATCTTGGGAGTGAAGCCGCCTACAAAAGGCTCTATGATGAATCTGTCAATAGCCCAGAAAAATTCTGGGGTCGACAGGCCAAAGAGCAACTTGTCTGGCGAAAACCCTTCAAAAAGGTCCTCGATTGGAAGCCGCCCCATGCGAAGTGGTTTGTCGGCGGTAAACTCAACGTGTCCGAAAATTGCATCGACCGTCACCTGGGCACCGCGCGTGAAAACAAGGCGGCGCTGATCTTCGAGGGCGAGCCGGGCGACGTCCGCACGATCACTTATAAGCAGCTCCACTTTCACGTCTGTCGTTTGGCGCACATCTTTGAAAATATGGGCGTCGGTGCCGGGGATCGGGTTGCGCTCTACCTGCCGATGATTCCGGAGGCGGTGATCGCCATGCTCGCCTGCGCGCGCGTCGGGGCGATTCATACCGTGATTTTTGGCGGCTTCAGCGCCGAATCGATCAAGGATCGGATCAACGATTGTAAGGCCAAGCTCGTGATTACCGCCGATGGCGGCTTTCGCCGTGGCAAAGTCATCGAGCTCAAGGCCAGCGTCGACAAGGCCCTCGACAACACGCCCACCGTCCAATCGGTCATCGTCGTTAAACGCTGCGGTAATCCGGTCACGATGAAGGAAGGTCGCGACGTGTGGTGGAAGGACGCTTGGGACGGTGCGCCGAATACCCACAAAGCCAAAGCCTTCGATTCCGAGCATCCCCTCTTCATTCTCTACACGTCGGGCTCCACGGGAAAACCCAAGGGCGTGTTGCACACGAGCGCCGGTTACCTACTGGGAGCCAAACTTAGCTCGCACTATGTTTTCGATTTGAAGGAGACCGACCGCTATTTCTGCTCGGCCGATATCGGTTGGATCACGGGCCACAGCTATGTCGTCTACGGCCTGCTTTCAAACGGCTCGACGGTCTTCATCTACGAAGGCGCACCCAACCAGCCGGAGCCCGACCGGTTCTGGCAGATGATTGATCGGCACGGTATCAC
>CAMATV010000042.1 GCA_945861235.1 Opitutus sp. GAS368 | reverse complement strand
AATTCCTTGGCCCGTGCCGGCGTATAATAGGCATGAGCATAGGCACCCGTGTGCAACTCAACGAAGGTCGCGCCGACCGACGCACTCAACTCGATCTGGCGTTCGTCGGGATCGATAAACAGACTGACCTTGATCCCGGCCGCTCGGAGCGCGGCCACGCACGTCCCCACCGCCGCGAGGTTACCCACCACATCGAGCCCACCCTCGGTCGTGACTTCCTGCCGGCCCTCCGGAACGACACAGACGAATTCCGGCTTCAGTTTGAGCGCAAACGCCGTCATTTCGGGCGTGCACGCCATCTCCAAATTGAGCCGCGTGGCGATACTTTCCCGCAAGCGCCACACGTCGCGCTCTTGGATATGCCGACGATCCTCGCGGAGATGCACCGTGATCCCATCGGCGCCGGCGCGCTCGGCGTGCAGCGCAAACGCGACCGGATCGGGCTCGACGGCACCGCCCACGGTCCCGGCGGCCTCGCGGTGTCGGGCCTGACGGACCGTCGCACAGTGGTCGATATTGATGCCGAGGTAAATCATGAGGCGGGTAACTGAACAAATTTCCCCACCACAGGAAACCAGTAAACGCGCCCCAAGTGATTTTCCTCTTTCTGATCGGGCCGCTTCCCGGTTGGATGGGGTGATGCCGGCCCAACCGCAAAAACGTGAAAATCTCTTTATCAATCTCGGATGCAACGTCGCGTTGCCGTCGATCATTTTGACCTGGGGCAGCAAAGCCGCCTGGCTCGGGCCGAAATGGGCGCTGGTCGTCGCCCTCGTATTTCCGGTCGCCTACTCCATCTACGATTTTGTCGTGCGGAAGAAATTCAATTTCATCTCCGCCCTCGGCTTCGTGAGCGTGCTGATCACCGGAACGTTTGCCCTGATGAAGCTCGATCCGTTCTGGTTTGCGGTGAAGGAAGCAGCGGTGCCCGCCGCCATCGGTCTCGTCGTGCTCGCTTCAATGGGCACGCGTTGGCCGCTGGTGAAAGAGATGCTCTACAATCCGCAGGTGATCGACGTCGACCGGATCGACGCCATCCTCGAGGAACGGCAGGCGCGGCCGGAGTTCGAAAAGCTGCTGCGCGACGCGAGCTACCTGCTCACGCTGTCATTTGCCGTGAGCGCCGTGCTGAACTACGCCTTGGCGCGCTACCTCCTCAACAGTCCGTCCGGCTCGGAAGCATTTAATGCCGAGCTCGCGCAGATGAACCTGTGGAGCTGGCCCGTAATCGTGTTACCCAGCATGGCTATGACGATGTTCGCGCTCTGGCGCCTGCTCGGCGGTCTCCAACGCGTGACCGGCCTCGAGCTGGAGCAGTTAATGCACACCGCACCGGCAAAGAAATAGGGCGGACTTGCGGTCCGCCCCTTGAAAAAACCCGGCGACGTCGAGCGTCGGCGCTTACGCCCGCTGCGCCATCGGCACGTAGTCGCGTTTGACCGCGCCCATGTAAATTTGACGGGGACGGTAAATGCGGCCCTTGGGATTCGCCGCGACTTCACGCCAATTCGCGATGTAGCCCGGTGCCCGACCAATGGCGAACATCGTGGTGAACATATTCATCGGAATCCCAATCGCGCGCATGATGATACCGGAGTAGAAATCGACATTCGGATACAGGCGGCGCGAAACAAAATAGTCATCCTTCAGCGCGGCTTGCTCGAGATTCTTAGCAATCTTCAGCAAAGGATCGTCGATGCCGAGTCGAGTCAGCACGGTGTCGCAGGCGTCACCGATGATCTTCGCGCGCGGATCGAAATTGCGATAAACGGCGTGGCCAAAGCCCATCAGGCGGTTGCTCTTGCTGCCGGATTTCGCGGCTGCGATGAAGCGAGAACCGTCGTCGCCCTCGTCGTGGATCGACTGGAGCATCTGCATCACCGCCACGTTGGCGCCGCCATGCAACGGGCCCGCCAAGGCGCAGATGCCCGCAGAAATCGACGTAAAGAGATTGGAGGCGCTGGAGCCGACCATCCGTACGGTCGAGGTGGAGCAGTTTTGCTCGTGGTCGGCGTGGAGGAGCAGCACGAGGTTGAGAGCCTTGGCGACCTCGGGCACCGGCACGTAATCCTGATAGGGCTCCGAAAACAGCATGTGCAGGAAGTTTTCGCAGAACGGCAGCTCCTGCTTGGGAAACATGAACGGCAGACCTTTCTGGTACCGGTAGATCATCGCTACGATCGTGCGGATCTTCGACATCGCGATAGCCGCGGCCGAATCGAAGTTTTTGAGATCTT
Source organism: Opitutus sp. GAS368 (assembly GCA_945861235.1). GTDB lineage: Bacteria > Verrucomicrobiota > Verrucomicrobiia > Opitutales > Opitutaceae > GAS368. The sequence continues at coordinate 11,478 of CAMATV010000042.1, read as the reverse complement.
GCTCAAAATTATTCGTCGCCAAGTGAGGATAATAGGCCGGCAGCGCACTCACCATCGCGGACAACATGGCCATCGGCGAAGCACTCGTCGGAAACCCTTCCAGAATTTTTTGCATCTGGGTCTCGATGACCGCGTTCTTCCGGAGATTGAGACCGAATTCCTTGCGCTGGGCTGGGTTTGGCAGCTCACCGTAAATGACCAAGTAGGCGGTCTCGACAAAATCGCTGAAGTGCGCGAGTTGCTCGATCGGATAGCCGCGATGGCGGAGGATGCCGTTGTCGCCGTCGAGATAAGTGATCTGGCTCTCACACGAGCCGGTGTTGCCGTAGCCTTGGTCGAAGGAAACATAGCCCGAGGCCGTGCGCAACGCGCGGGTGTCCAGCGCTTTTTCACCCTCGGTGCCGATGATCACCGGCAAGGGGTATTCTTTATCGTCAATCTTCAGCGAGGCAGTCGTGGCCATATCCGCCGAGCGAAGCTAATTCCGAGCCGCTGGCAAAGAAAACTTGCCCGGAAGCGAGAATTTCAGCCGACAAAGTAGCCCCAAACGCCACGCCAGTAAGAAAACGTAACGCTCCCCTCCGCGTCCGTCCACCGACTGCCGTCCACCGCGGGACCGCCTTGGCGCACCGCGCACGCAGAACAAAATTCGCGCCATGGTCAGGCTCAAACATCGCCCACTCACCGTGCATGACTACAGGCAACTGCCGGAAGACTCGGGCAAAAAAACCGAGCTGATCGAAGGCGATTTATTCATGTCACTGGCCCCAAATCGCTAGTATCAGACCATCCTCACCAATCTGGTTTCCCTTCTGGGACCTTTCATCAAGGCGAACTCCGTCGGAAAACGCGATGCGGCCCCCTTCGACGTCACGCTCACCGACCTCAACGTTTACCAGCCCGATCTCTGCTCCTTCTCCAAATCGCACTACCCCGCGCGTCCGGAAATCCTCGTCTAACCCGCTGCCACCACCGACGCGAAATTGCGGTAAACCTGCAGGCCCTTCGCCTGGCTCTTTTCGGGGTGAAACTGCGTCGCAAACACCCGACCGCGGGCAATCGCACAACAAAACTCCCCGCCATAACCGCACTCCGCCAAGACGAGCGAGCGCTCAACCGGCACGCAGTGAAAGCTGTGGACGAAGTAAAAATTCTCGCCGTCGGGCGCGAGATTCGCGGCGAGGGGCGAGTTCGGCTGCACGAAGCGAACCGTGTTCCAACCCATGTGCGGGATCTTAAACTCCGGCGGACGCTGGAAACGTACGACCTTGCCAGGGAAAATCCCGAGGCCGGTGATGTTACCTTCCTCCGAATGCTCGAACAGCGCCTGCATCCCCAGGCACACTCCCAGAAAGGGCTGGTCGGCCGCGATCCAGTCACGCACGGCCGTGTCGAGTTTCGAGGCCCGCAACGAAGCCACACAATCCCGCAATGCGCCCACGCCTGGCAATACGATGCCCCGCGCGTCCGCTGCGACAATCTCCTCAGGCGTGCGGACCACCTGGATGGTCGCACCGACCGCCTCGAGCGCCTTGGTGACGCTGCGCAGGTTGCAAATCCCGGTATCGATGACGGCAATCATCTGGCCGTCAGCGCCGCAACACCAGTGCCGGGAAATCCGGACAGAGTTTCGAGCCGCGCAGGGGCTCGGCCTGACCGGCAGCGAAAAACGTCATCCCGCCCGAGAGTGAACAGTGCCAGACCTCGCGGGCACCGGCATCGAAATACAGCGCCGTCTTGTCCCTCATCTCGGCGACCGTGTTGTCAGGCGAAAGCACCTCGACACAAATCTCGGGTGCGCGTGAAAAACAGGTGCCATCACCAAGCTCATCCACGCAGTCACGCGAAGCCCACGCGACGTCGGCAGCGCGCACGCCATCGGCAGTGGAGATTGGGCATTCCGTGAACACCTCGCCATCGGGCAGGAGGCGGTCGATGATCGCTCCGATGCGAAACTGATAACCTCCATGGCTGGCGGCTGGGGGTGGGCTCATAAGGACGTGACCATGCCGGTCGGTTTCAACCCGGCCCTCGACCTTGATCCACTTGGGATCGGCGACGAGCTCCGCCCAGCGACGCAGGTTGAACTGGGTCTGCGCGTCCTGCGCCGGTCGTTCGATCGTGAGCGTGTCCATGGTGGCAAGATGGCGCGCAGGCGGCGGCGGCAAGCCAGACGCCCTACGCGGCCATCAGATTTTCCCCTTTGTGCTCGGCAGCTGATCCGCTGCGCGCGGCTCGATCTGCGTCGCCATGTCCAAGGCACGGGCGAGGCACTTGAAGATCGCCTCAGCCACGTGGTGCGGCTCCTCGCCGTAAACCAACTGGACGTGAAGATTCGCCCCGAGGGCATTGCTAAACGCCCGACAAAATTCCTTCACGAGGATGATATTGAAATCGCGCACAAACATCGTCGGCGCGTTCGCCTCATAAACCAAATGCGGGCGACCACCGACATCGACGACGATGCGGGCCAGCGATTCGTCCATCGGAAGAATGAAAAAACCGTATCGCTTGATCCCGACCTTGTCACCGAGCGCCTCTTTGAAGGCCTGCCCGAGCACGAGCCCCACATCCTCGACCGTGTGGTGGTAGTCGACCTCGACGTCGCCCTTGGCCTTCACCGTCAGGTCAAAGAGCCCGTGCTTCGCAAAGAGCGTGAGCATGTGGTCGAAGAAGGGCACGCCGGTGGCGATTGCCGACTGGCCGCGACCGTCGATTGCCAAGGACAGCGCGATGTCCGTCTCCGCCGTTTTACGGAGGACCGTCGCTACGCGTTTGTTGTTTTTAGCCATGCGTCGAGAGTTTCGTTGAGGACGAGCATTTCGTCATCGGTGCCCACGCTGATCCGCAGAAATGGGGCGGTCAAGGCGTGCTTCGGAAAGTGGCGCACGAGGACTTTGTGGGCGAAAAGGAAATCGTAAGCGGACTTCGAAATCGCCGGGCCCGCCTCGCCCCGAGCGTTTTTCGGCTCCGTGAAAATGAAGTTGGCCTGCGACTCGTAGGTGAACCAGCCCCGGTGCGTACTGAAATCTCGGATGCAGCGGTCACGGGTCGCTTTGATTTTTTCCACGACGCCGGAATAGTAGACCGTGTCGCCGAGGGCCGCGAGCGCAGCCACCTGCGAGAGGCGATTCACATTGTAGCTGTCCCGCACGCGGTCGAGCAGGCCGATGATTTCCGGATGCGCGAGCGCATAGCCCACCCGGATGCCCGCGAGCGCGTAGGCTTTCGAGAGCGTGCGGACGACCACCAAGTTTGGATAACGGGCGAGCAGCGGGACGGCGTTTTCCGTCGCAAAGGGCGCGTAAGCTTCGTCGACGACCAGCAGGCCACGAAACGACGCCAGCACCCGCTCGAGGTCGGCATTAGCAAAGGCGACTCCCGTCGGGGCGTTCGGCGACGTCAGAAAAAACGCCCGCGCGGTCGAGGCGGCGATGCGATCGAAGGGGAGGCGCATCGCGCGGTCGAACGCGATCACTTGAGTCGCGCCGTCCTGGATCTCAATGAGCACAGGATACAGCGAATAGCTGGGCAAGGTGTAGCCGGCGGCGGCTTCTTGCGTGCAAAAAGCTCGGATGAGCAAATTGAGGATATCGTCGGAGCCGTTGCCGACGCAGACATTTTCCGCCGTCAGGCCTTCGCCATGGTGCGAGGCAATGGCCGCGCGCAACGGCGAACTCTGCGGGCTGGGATAGAGCCGGAGCGAGGCCCCGTCTTCACCGATCTCGCGGCGTAGTGCTTCGGTTACCCGCGGACTCGGCGCGTACGGGCACTCGTTGGTGTTGAGTTTCGTCCAGCCTAGCTCCGTCGGCTGAAGGCCGGGCGTATAGGCGTGGAGCTTCGCGATGTGCGGGAGGGCGAGAGAAGTGAGATCGGACATCAGTGCAGAAGCGGGTTGATCCCGCGATTGAGGATTCAGCGTGGGCGTGGGCGTGGCGTAAAGCCGCTCCTACACTCCCCGAATCCGCACCGAGCGGCCGTGGGCATCGAGTTTCTCCATCGCGGCAAACGCAGCCACGATGGGCGCAGCTTTTTTCACACTCGCCCGATCGTAATGAACGATGCTGGTGCGCCGCAGAAAATCATCGACCCGCAGCCCGCTGAAGAACCGCCCGGCGCGGCCCGTGGGCAGCACGTGGCTCGGGCCGGCCACGAAGTCACCGAGGGCCGTCGGCGTAAAATTACCAATCATGATCGCGCCGGCGGTCGTAATCTCGGCGGTCAGTTTCTTCGCCGCGGCATCGGTGACGAGGAGTTCGAGGTGCTCAGGCGCGACGGTATTCGCAATCTCCGCGGCGTGGGCGAGATGCTTGACCTCGATGGCGAGGAACCCGTCATCCAACACGCGCTGCGCTTTTTCCCGCCGCGTGATGAGCGGCAACTGGTCGCGGACTTCCACGGCAATCGCCTCGATGATTTCAGCCGAAGTCGCGAGCAGGTAGATTTTCTCCCGGCCGGAACCGTGCTCCGCCTGCGCGAGCAAATCAGCGGCCGCAAAGGACGCGTTTGCGGTGTCATCGGCAATGATCATCACCTCGCTCGGACCCGGCAGGGAATCCACCCCGACCGTGCCAAAAACTTGGCGCTTGGCCTCGCATACGTAGGCGTTGCCGGGACCATAAATCTTGTCGACGGCGTTGATCGTCGTCGTGCCGTAGGCCATTGCGCCGATCGCCTGCACGCCACCGAAACAATACACTTCCGTAATGCCCGAGAGGTGCAGCGCCGCGAGCAAGCCATCGGCAAGCTTGCCGTCGGCATTGCTCGGCGTGAAGACCGCGATCTCCGGACAGCCGGCGATTTTCGCGAGGGTCACCGTCATCAACACGGTCGACACCAACGGCACCTGACCGCCGGGGACGTAAAGCCCGACGCGCCGGATGGGATCGAACTTCTCGCCCACGAGCGCACCGTGTTTGTTTTTCGCCATCCAATTTTTCGGAAGGCTCCGGCGGTTGAAATCAAGGAGGCTGTCACGCGCGGCCAAAATAGCGCGGCGGTCGGCCGGAGGGAGGCGGTCCGCGGCGGCGGCCAAGTCGGACGACTTAACGGGGAAATCGCGGGCCCGAATCTTGGCGCCGTCAAACTTGGCCACATAATAACCCACCGCTTCGTCTCCGCGCCCGCGCACGTCGGCAAGAATCGCGGCGACGGAATCCGAGATTTCCTTCGGCACGACCGAGCCGCGGCAGAAGGCGGCCAGTTCGTCGGCAAAAGTCTTCGAAGCGTGATGGAGCGCGCGCATGAAAGAATACCCTAGCCCCATGATTACCCGGCGTCGAGTCCGTTGCGGCTTATTCACCGAACCCAACGGCGGCCACGATGGCGATCACTTCCGGGGAGACTGGATTGGCACCGCGAAAAACGACGCCGGGAAGACCTCGTTGACGGTGATTTTTTCGACGGTGATCGTGACGCTCTGAACCTTACCGGCTGGATTTTTCGTAGTAGTCACCAAGCTCTTGGGAAACCGGAGGCCGGCGGCGATCAACTCGCCCTGCTCGCGCAGGGTGCCACCCGCCTCGGTCTCAGTTAACGTCAGCCGGCCGGTCGCCAGATCGAAGTAGCGGTAGAAGATGATGTTCTCCGCGTGGATAAAGGCGACTTTCTGGCAAGCCACGCCGTCGATCGTGACGACCCCCTGGTCTTCGATGCGCCCGCCCCGGGTCTCCAGACCTCGAAAAAATGCGAGGGTCTCCCACGTGTTGGCACGAAGACGCTTGATCTGTTCCGCTCCTTGGAGCGTCTGCTGCCACTTGGTCGGGTCGGTCGGGTCCTGCTTTCGCTGCCAGGCGTCGTACCCATCCAGCGACGTCGTCTCGATCAGTTGATCATACGTCGTCGTGATCCGTTGCTGGTCATTCTTCTGGAAAACAATCTCGATCGCCGCCCGCTGCTGCTTACTCGGATCGGCGGGATCGGTGGTGACCAAGGTGCCGACGTAGTGGATCGATTTCAAGTCGCCGATCGCCGCTTCGGAGCCAAGTCGCGCCCTCGCCTTGGTGATGATCGGCAACTCGGCCGCACGGGCGACGATGGTCAGAACGAACGCGGCCACAGCCACAGCCAGGAAGCGCAGCGGACTCGGAGACCAGGGAATCATGGAGCGGACCTTGGTGAAAGGATGGCCGCGAGGGAAGCCCAGGGATCGGCGGGGATCACTCCCACTCGATCGTCGCGGGCGGTTTGGAACTCACATCGTAGACGACGCGGCCGACGCCGCGGACTTCATTGGTGATGCGACTCGAGATTTTCTGGAGCACGTCGTGCGGGAGCTTGGCCCAATCGGCCGTCATCGCATCCGTGCTCTCCACGATCCGCAGCGCGATCACATAGTCATAGGTGCGCTCGTCGCCGAACACGCCGACCGTCTTGACCGGGAGGAACACGCAGAACGACTGCCACACTTTCCAATAATAACCCGACGCCATCATTTCCTCTTGGAGCACGAAGTCGGCGTTGCGGAGGATTTCGAGTTTGTCGGCCGTGATGTCACCCATCACGCGTACGCCGAGACCGGGACCGGGGAACGGTTGGCGCCACACGACTTCCTTCGGTAGGCCGAGCGCTTCGCCGACGCGGCGGACCTCATCCTTGAAGAGCTGGCGAAGCGGTTCGACGAGTTTGAGCTTCATACGCTCGGGCAAGCCGCCGACATTGTGGTGAGTCTTGATGAGGGAAGCTGGGTTGCCTTGGATCGAAACACTCTCGATCACGTCGGGATAGAGCGTGCCCTGCGCGAGAAACTCCGCGCTGCCCTTGATCGACTTCAGCGACTTCTCGAAAACTTCGACGAAGGTGCGGCCAATGATCTTCCGCTTCTGCTCGGGCTCCGCGACACCCTTGAGGCGCTTGAGGAACAGCTTCGACGCGTCAGCCACGCGGAGGTCGATATTGAAATGATCGCCGTAGAGTTTTTCGACCGCCGCGCGCTCGCCTTTGCGGAGGAGACCATTGTCCACGAACACGCACGTGAGCTGCTTGCCGATGGCCTTGTGCAGCAGCGCAGCGGCCACCGAGGAATCGACGCCGCCGGAGAGCCCGAGGAGCACGCGACCCTTCCCAACCTGATCGCGGATCGTGGCGACGGACTGCGCGATAAAATCCTGGGTGGTCCAATCCTGTTTCGCGCCGCAGATGCCGACGAGGAAGTTGCGGATCATTTCGCCACCGCGCTCGGTGTGAAAAACTTCCGGGTGAAACTGGATACCGTAGAATCCGCGCTGCTTGTCCTCGATACCCGCATACGGCGAATTTTCGGAAACCGCAGTTGCCACGAAGCCGGGCGGAAGTTTTTCCAGTTTGTCGCCGTGGGAATTCCAGATGCGCAGCTTCTTCGGGAGCCCGGCGAAGAGTTTACCGGCCTTCTGGATGGTGAGCTGACCGTGGCCGTATTCGCGCGCCTTGCTGTGCGCCACGTGGCCGCCGAGGTGGTGCCCCATGAGTTGCACCCCATAGCAGATGCCGAGCATGGGGACGCCGAGCGTGAAAATCTCCGTATCCGGGTGGGGCGCCGTTTTCGCGTAAACGCTCTGCGGACCGCCTGAGAGGATGATGCCGACCACACCGTCCTCGCGGAGCTTCGCCGCCGGGGTCGAGTAGTGATAGATCTTCGAGTAGACTTGGCACTCGCGGATGCGGCGCGCGATGACCTGCGTGAGTTGGGAGCCAAAGTCGAGGACAGCGATGATTTGTGGCATGTGAGCGGCGGGCGTGACGTGACGTCTGCGAAAAATGAATGGCGAGCGTGCCGCGACCGCTTGCCGCGTGTCAATGCCGCGGCGCGGCGCACAGGACGAGCGCGGCTCAGCGGAACGGCCAGACGATGGGTATCACCACCATCGCTACGACGAAGCAGAGGGCGTTCAAGGGCACGCCGATTTTAACGAAGTCGGCGAAGCGGTAGCCGCCGATGCCGTAGACGTAAGTGTTGGTCTGATAGCCGATGGGCGTGGCGAAAGCCGCACTGGCGGCAAACGTCACCGCGATGATAAACGGCCGCGCGTCCAGTTCGGCGACGGCGGCGATCGAGAGGGCGATGGGCACCATGAGCGCGGCGACGGCGTTGTTGGAAAGGATCTCGGTGAGGACCACAGTGCCGAGGTAAATGCCCGCGAGGAGTACAAGGGCCTTGTGCGGGCCGGTGACGAAATGATCGATGCCAGCGACGAGGTTGTGGGCCAACCACGCAGCGGCACCGGTGGCTTGCATCGCGGCGCCGAGAGCGAGCATACCGAAGATCACGAACAGCAGTGGCCACTCGATCGATTCGTAGGCCTCTTTGGGCTTGAGGCAGCCGGTGAGACAGACCAACACCGCGCCGCCGATCGCCCCAATCTCAATCGGGAGCCAGTCGAACGTCTCGCCGAGCACCACGGCGACAATCGTGGCGAGCACGATCGGCATCCGGCGATGCAGCGACCGCGAGGGGAGCGGCGGACTGTTAAAAAGCATGAGGTCCCGGCCCCGGCGCAGGGCGTCGGCCGCCGGCTCGGTGCCCATCATGAGGAGAATGTCGCCGGCGCGCAGCGGCAGGGTCTCGAGTTTGTCGCGCACGCTTTGGCCGTTGCGGTGGAGGGCGAGGACGATCACGCGGAAGCGTTGGCGGAAGCGCAGTTCACTGATGCTTTGGCCGATGATCTCGGCGTGCGGAGCGATGGCGCCCTCGAAGATGACGCCCTCGTGGGCGGAGATTTGCTCCAGTCCGGCTTCCGCAGTGAAGTCGAATCCGGGCATGGCCCGAACGCGCGCGATGTCAGAGGGCCGGCAGGCGAGGATGAGACGATCGCCGGCCGCAAGCGGGGTTAGGGTGGGTTCGATGTGCAGGCTGACGCCGTCGCGGACGACTTCGATGACGCGGAAACCGCGACTGCGAACGAGGCCGGCCGCACGCAGGCTCTTGCCGATGAGCCGGGAGTCCGGCGGCACGAAGGCCTCGGTGAAGTATTCGCGGCGCTCTTCGTCCGAGAGGATCGAGGTAAGGTTCTCGCGCGCGGGCAACAGGCGGCCGCTGGCCAGGGCGAGGTAGACCGCGCCCACGAGCGTGGCGGGCACGCCGATCCACGTGAGTTCGAACATGCCCATTTCCGGGATGCCGCGCTGGGCGAGGATGCCGTTGACGACGAGGTTAGTGCTGGTGCCGATGAGGGTGCAGGTGCCGCCGAGCACCGCGGCGTAGGAAAGCGGGATCAGAAACTTGGACGCCGGCAGCGACATGCGGCGGGCGAGCGTGATCACGACGGGGACAAAGACGACGACGACAGGGGTATTGTTGATCCAGGCCGAGACGAAGGCCACCAGCACGACCAGCAGAAAAATCACTGACCGGTAGGAAAAATGCGCGGCGTGTTCGAGTCCAGCGGAGAGGTAGTCGAGGGCACCGCAGCGCACGAGGGCGGCGCTGAGCACGAACATTGCGGCGACGGTGATGGGGGCGGGATTGCCAAAGACCGCGAGCACATCGCCGGTGGGCACTAGGCCCAAGGCGGCGATGATGACGAGCAGCCCGAGTGCGATGAGGTCGGGGGATGTCTTTTCCCGCACAAACCCGATCAGGGCCGCGAGCAGGAGAATAAAAACGACTGCTATTTGCCAAGTCACGGGGGGAGGCTGTGAACGAGGAGCAAGCTCGCCGAGCCAAAAAAGGCAGATTCGGCGTGCTCGGCCCGGAAGGGGCCCCGGGCCGACGCGTTTGCGGGCCGGAGGACGGGTCGGCGCGAATTACCCGGTCACATTAACAGGGAAAAAATCCGGCCATTTTCAGAGCGAACGTCACCTCATAACCCGGATATTTCCCACCCGACTTGACCCCATGCATTTCACAGAGGGCAAGGAGCCCAGCCCACAGAAGTCACAGAGCGGACAAGGTGTTTGGCTCCGTGACCTCGGTTCGGACCTCTGTGCGCTCTGTGAAAAAAGATTTTCTTCAGAAAAGTGTGATTGATGCGGGCTAAGCGACCATTGATTTCGGACATTTCTTGCGAGAGACGTAGGCCGCGCCTACGGCACGTCGTAGGCTTCGAGGAGGACGGTGCCCACCGCGCCACCGACCCCGGTGACTTGCAGCGTATAGGCACCGGGAGCCAGCGTCGTCAGGAGGGCTGCATCCGGATTGGCACCACCGAGCAGGCGAAAAGCCCCGACCCGGTCGAAGGCCGTAAACAACCGCGCCGCGTCGGTGAGCGTCCAATCATCGTTGCTCGCAATGACGACGTTGCCGCGATGGAGCGTGAGCGTGGGTCTGGACAACGCATCCGTGATGCCAAACACGGCCAGCGAGGGCCCGACAGCGCGCGCCAAGATCGTGCGGGGCGCGGTGCCACCGACGACAAATCCCACGATGAGGACGTCACCTGCGGTCGCGACTCGACCGCGGGTCGAGACATTCACGAAAGCGCGGTCGGCCCCGCTGGTGACCGCGGAAAGTCCCCCGGTGCCGATGCTGTCCGCCACGATGCCGGCCGTGGAGGCGACGAATTGAAACGACAGCTTGGTCCCCTCGCCGACTCGCTTGCCGCTGTAGCGCACGTGCACCGTCGGACCACCGGTGTCCGTCACATCGAGCAACCCGTATTGCAGAATCCCGATGAGCGGACCCGCCGCATAGGGTCCGCCTTTGGGCCCGCCCAGGCGCGTGAGCGGGGCGGCGTGGAGGACCACGAGAGGCGCGCCGCCCCCGACGGCGTAGTCGGAATTCCTGCCGTCGTCATACGCGAGCGCATGCATGTCGCCGGAGAGCATCAACAGATTCTTGATCCGGTTATCTCGGACGAAATTTGCGAGCTCGGCGCGTTCGGTCGAAAACCCCGCCCACGAATCAACGCCCAATCGGGCCGCTCCGATCCAAGGCGACGTGTTGACCCAAATAATCAACGGAAACCCGGCGTCGCGCGCCGCGATCAACTCTTGCTTGAACCAAGCTTTCTGGGTGGCTCCGAGGCGCGATTTGGTCGCCGACTCGGCCGAAGCTGCCACGGAGGCCGCGCTGTGCAAATCCGTCATGATCACCCGCGCCCGGCCGACCGTGAAAGCTTGCGCGATCGTGCCGCCCGCGACGGTGATCGGGTAGTGCGGCACCGTGTCGCGATACACGCTGCGCACCGTGGCGGCACCAATGGCGGTGCCGTTGCTATCGTCTCCCGTGAAATCGTGATCGTCCCACATGTAGGCCAGCGGAACACCGCGGTAGAGCGCACCTGAGTTGCGGCTGTTGAGAGCCCCGTCGTAATTGCGGCGGTAATCCTCGGCGACGATCGTGTTCGTTTCGTTGTAATGGAAATCCCCCATGTGCACGAAGAGCAGCGGTTGCTCGGCGAGGATGGCCTCATAGGCTCCTTGGTCGGGGTCGCGGGAATCGCCACAGGAAGAGAAGGCCAAGCGAAACGAACCGGCGCCCTGCGGAAACGTGCGGAATTTTCCGCGAGCCAGCGTCTCCGTGCGCACCACTCCGTCCACCTCAATTTCGTAGCCGTAGTCCGA
>CAMATV010000041.1 GCA_945861235.1 Opitutus sp. GAS368 | reverse complement strand
CACAGCTCGGTCACGGTAAAGCGCCCGCTACGGGCGAGTATAACGAATCGATTGATCTCTTCCATATAGGTTACGTTGGTCCAGGGCATCGCCCTATGTGTAACCTATCTCCCCGGATTAAGTGTCACCTATCTCGCCGGATCGAACCGCCAAGCCTGCCCCCCTTGGTTTGTTTGTCCTCGGCTTATTTTGCGTCGGCTTGTTCCGTCGAGGGAAGGTAAGGATGAAGGGGAGCTTCGATCCCGCCTCTCACGAGGCGGGCTACGAAGGGAATCGACTCAGCCCGCCGGACGAATCTTTATGAGCAGATCCTTGCTCTCGACCGTGTCGCCGAGCGCGATGTGGAGCTCGGCGACGACACCGTCGCAGGGAGCGTAGACGGTGTTCTGCATTTTCATCGCTTCCATCATCAGGAGCTTATCGCCCTTGGCGACTTTGCTGCCGACGGAGACCGCAAGGGTGGCGATGAGGCCGGGGATGGGGGCGGCGACGTGCGTGACGTCGGCGAGGTCCGCTTTCGGGCGGGCTTTGGTCTTCGGGACGATCGTCTTGTCGATGATGAAGGTCTCGCGGCCGATACCGTTGAGTTCATAGCTAATCGTGCGGCGGCCATCCTTGTCCGGGGGACTCACCGAAATCAGGCGGATGATGAGGACCTTGCCTTGCTCGATGTGGACGGAAATTTCTTCGCCGGGTTTCAGTCCGTAGAAGAACGCGGAGGTCGGGAGCACACTCACGTCGCTGGAGGCTTGAAGGTGCTTCGCGAAGTCCGCGAACACCGTCGGATACATCAAGTGCGAGTAAAGATCGTCGTCGGTGGCGGGGCGTTTGAGTTTCTCGGCGAGATCGGAGCGCGTTTTGGCGAGGTCGATCGCGGGGGCGGAGGCGGAGTTTCCCTTCTTCGCATCGTTGAGGTATTTCGCGCGGGCTTCCTTGTGGCGTTTTTCGCCGAGGACCACGAGGGAGACTGGCTCCGGCCAGCCGCCTTCGGGCCAACCGAGACCACCGCTCATCATATCGATTACGGACTCCGGGAAAGGGACGGAGCCGGGTTCGAGGTTGACGACGTCGGCCGCCTTGATGCCGCGGCTGAAGAGAAACAAGGCCATGTCGCCGACGACTTTCGAGGAGGGCGTGACTTTCACAATGTCACCGAAGAGCTGATTCACGTCGGCGTAGCCGCGCGCGATCTCGGGCCAGCGATGGGCGACGCCCATGGAATTGGCCTGCTCCTTGAGGTTGGTGTATTGACCGCCGGGCATCTCGTGGAGATAGACCTCGGCGGAGCCGCTTTTCGGCGCGGTGTCGAAAGGAGCGTAGAACGAACGGACGGTTTCCCAGTAGTCGGAGAATTCGTTGAGCGCCGGGAGGTCGAGCCGAGTGTCGCGGGGGGTGTGCTGCAGGGCGGCGACGATCGAGTTCAGGTTCGGCTGGGACGTGCTGCCGCTCATGGACGCGAGTGCAAGGTCGACGACGTCAACGCCGGCATCGGCGGCGCGGAGGACGGAGGCGGACGCGATGCCGCTCGTGTCGTGGGTGTGAAAGTGAATGGGGAGGCCGATTTCTTCCTTCAGGGTCTTGACGAGTTTCTGCGCGGCGTAGGGACGGCAGAGGCCGGCCATATCCTTGATGGCGAGAAAGTGGGCGCCCATTTTTTCCAGCTCTTTCGCGAGGCGGACGTAGTATTTGAGGGAGAACTTATCGCGCTTCTCGTCGAGGATGTCGCCGGTGTAGCAGAGGGCGGCTTCGCAGATACCGTGGGTCGCGTTGACGGACTCCATGGCGACGCGGAGATTGGGCAGATAGTTGAGGGAGTCGAAGACGCGGAAGATATCCATGCCGTTGGCAGCGGCGTGCTTCACGAAACCGGCGACGACGTTGTCAGGGTAGTTGGTGTAACCGACGGCGTTGGCGCCGCGGAACAGCATTTGAAAACAGATATTCGGCACGCGAGCGCGGAGCTGACGGAGGCGCTCCCAAGGGTCCTCGTTGAGGAAACGCATCGCGGTGTCGAAGGTGGCGCCGCCCCACATCTCGAGTGAGAAGAGCTCCGGGGTGCGATGTGCAAGGGCATCGGCCGCGGCGAGCATGTCGTAGGTGCGGACACGGGTCGCCATGAGCGACTGATGGGCGTCCCGCCATGTGGTATCGGTGATTAGGAGACGTTTTTGCTTCGTGGTCCACTCGGCGAATTTCTTGGGACCGAGTTGGAGAAGCCGTTGGCGCGTGCCGGGGGGAGGGGTGACGCGGTGATCGTAAGCGAGCAGGGGAGCGGGCGCGAAGGGCTTCTCGGGCCGGTAGCCCTTGGCGTGCGGGTTGCCGTTGACGATGACGTTGCCTATAAAATTGAGGAGTTTAGTGGCGCGGTCGCGGCGGGGCTTGAATGCGAAGAGTTCGGGCGTGTTATCGATTAGGGTGGTGGTGGCCTGACCGGTGCGGAACTGCGGGTGCGCGATGAGATTCTCGAGGAAGGGGATATTGGTTTTGACGCCGCGGATGCGGAACTCGGAGAGGACGCGACGCGCGCGGTTCATGGCGATCTCGTAGGTCTGCGCACTCGTGATGCACTTCACGAGCAGCGAGTCATAGAACGGCGTGATGACCGCGCCGGAATAACCCATGCCACCATCGAGGCGCACGCCGAAACCACCGGGCGAGCGATAGGCGAGGATGCGGCCGTAATCGGGAATGAATTTGTTTTCAGGATCCTCGGTCGTAATGCGGCATTGGATCGCGTAGCCGTTGCGCGGAATCTCGGCCTGAGCAGGCATGCCCACCTCGGGCGAGTGGAGGGCGTGGCCCTGGGCGATGAGAATTTGGGCGCGGACCAAGTCGAGACCGGTGATGACTTCGGTGATCGTATGTTCAACTTGGATGCGTGGGTTCATCTCGATGAAGAACCATTCGTGGCGGTCGAGATCGTAGAGGAATTCGACGGTGCCGGCATTATCGTAGCGGATTTCGCGAGCCATGCGGGCAGCAGCGTCGCAGAGTTGACGGACGATTTTTTCGGGAAGACCGAACGACGGAGCGACCTCGACGATTTTTTGATGGCGGCGCTGGACGGAGCAGTCGCGCTCGTGGAGGTGAATGACGTTGCCGTGCTTGTCGCCGAGGATCTGGACCTCGATGTGTTTCGCGCGAGAGATGTATTTTTCGAGGAAGACGGCGGGATTGCCGAAGGCGCGGCCGGCTTCGCCCTGGGCTTCGTCGAGGAGATGGGCGAGATCGGCGGCTTTGTGGACGACGCGCATACCGCGACCGCCCCCGCCAAACGCAGCTTTGATGATGAGGGGGAAGCCAACCTGCTTCGCGGTCTTGAGGGCCTCGTCGCGGTCGGTGATGGGCTCTTCGGTACCGGGAAGAGTCGGCACGTTGATGCGTTGGGCGAGGGCACGAGCGGCGGTTTTGTCGCCCATCATCTCAAGCAACTCGGGGCGCGGCCCGACGAAGATGAGTCCGGCTTTTTCACAGGCGCGGGCGAAATTCGCGTTCTCGGAGAGGAAGCCGTAGCCGGGGTGGATGGCGTCCACGCCGTGCTCTTTAGCGGCGGCGACGATGCTGTCGATGTCGAGGTAGGCGGCGACGGGGCCCTTGCCTTGGCCGACTTGGTAGGCCTCGTCGGCTTTGTAACGGTGGATGCAGAGGCGGTCTTCTTGCGCGAAAATTGCGACCGTGCGGAGATTCAACTCGGTGCCGGCGCGAAAAATCCGGACCGCGATCTCGCTGCGGTTGGCGGCCATCAGCTTCTTGATGGGGCGCACGGCGGGCGCGGCGGGCGCGGTTTTAACAGGGAGGGGTAGAGCGGTGGATTTGGCGGTGGGCATGGGCACAGGAGCTACGTGGATTGCTGCCTCGTGGCGTTGGTCGCAATGCCAAATCAGCGGAGATGAAAACCCTCGGCGGTGAAATTGTGGGATCGGACTAACGGGGTCGCGCGCAGGCCCCGCCGCGGAACGGCTCGAAGGGCGACGCGGCTTATTTGCGATCGAGGAACGGAATGCGCAGCTGATCGAGGTTGGCCCTAAACGAGAGGCTGTATTGCGTGCCGAAGGTGCGGCGCGAGGTATTGCGGCCACCTTGGTAGAAATTGCGCCACGAGTCGTTGGTGAGATTTGAGCCGGTGAGCTCGAGGGCGTAGGTGCGGCTCAGCTTGAGCTTCACGCTGCCATCCCAGCGGGAGTGGCTGGACTCGAAGGTCGGGAGGAGATTGGTCGTGGAGGCGGCGGTGGTGATCGCCTCAGGGAAAATCGTGTTTCGGAGATTGAGGGAGAAGAGCTGGCGCGGGAACGTATAGGTGACACCCCAGCTCGCGTTCCAGTCGTAGAAATTCGGAGCGAGGGGCTTGGTGAGGACCCCGGCGCGGTTGGGGGCCTCGCCCTTGGTGTTTCGGCTGTAGCTGCCGAACACGTCCCAGCCGCGAGCGACTTCGGGGAGAAATTTCAGATACGCGGCCAAGCCCTGGCGAGCGGACGCCTCGAAGCCTTCGAACTGGCCTTTGCCACCGTTGGCCTGGGAGATGAGATCGTAGTCGCCGTAGGCATTGTCGTAGGCGTCTTCAGAGCTGCCGCCGACAATGGCGTCACGATCGTTGACGATATAGTTAGTGATCGTCTTGCGAAACCAACCGAGGGTCACGCTGCCGGCGGGGCGCGTGTAGAGTTCGAGATGGAGGTCGAGGTTGCGTGCGTAGGTCGGCGACAGCGCGGCGTTGTTCACCGAGACGGTGCGGGGCGTGGTGAGGTCGCTGACGGTCGTGGCGGGCAAGATACTTTGGACACCGGGGCGGGACATGGAGCGCGTGAGGGCCGCGCGGAAAAGCAGGTCGGGAGAGAAACGGTAGACCGTCTGAAGATTGGGGAAATAGTCCACGTAGTCGCTCGTCACGCGCTGCGTCTGGGAGTAGAGGGCGAGTTGTTGGGCGAGACCGGTCAGACCGTTGCCGAGGGAATTCTGGCGGAAGAGGCCGCGCAGGAAATTCTCCGTCTGTTCGCCGCGCACGCCGCCGGTGAGCGTGAGGCGGGAGCCGACCTTGACGGTGCCGGCGACGTAAACCGCGGTGATATCCTGCGCCATCGACTGACTGTTCGTGAAACGGCGCGCGATATTGGCGGCAGCGATGTCCTGGATCGCGAGCGGGTATTTCTGCATGTAGTCGGCGACTTTGTAGGGATCGAGGAGCGGGGGCTTACGGATGCCGTAGAGGAATTTGTCGCCGTAGGTGTCGGCACCGTCGAAGAGCGACGCGTTCAGAGAGTTCGGGCCGTCGTCAGCGGTGCCGGTGATGCCGTCCGGGCCGAGGAAGTTGAGGACGATCTGGCCGGCCTGTTTCTTGCGGTGGAGCTGGTAGAGGCTGGCGCCGGAGCGAAATTCGAAGGGGAAGCGGAGATTGGCGAAGTTGCGCTTCACGTCGAATTTCAGGTTCCACGTGCGGTCATTTTGGAAACGCGGGGAGGTCTGGAGCGAGAGGCCTGTAGTGTTGGTATAGCTACGGAGATCGTAGAGATCGGGACCGGCGGACTGCGTGAGGGTGAGGGGCGCGGGCGTGTCGGGGGAGGCGGTCATGCGCACGGTGACGCCCTGTGCGGCGACGAGGTTGAACTGCACCGACTGAATCATCGACGGCAGGTCGGTGACCTTCGAGTCGGACTTGGAATAGCTAGCGGAGCCGTCGAATTTCCACGCGCCGATCTTGTGCTCGATGCTGCCGACGTAGCCGTAGCTGACGCCGATTTGATCGCTGTAGTCGTCGAAGACATCGACGCCGGTGTTACGGAGAGTGACGTCGGTGGTGGTGGAGGCGGGGTCGATCACGCCGGGTTTCACGCGGAAGGTGTGGCTGCGGCTCTGGTTGACGAAGCCGTTGTAGGAAGTCTTGAGTTTAAGCACGGTGTTTTGGCCGAGTTTGTAGTCGCCGCCGAGCGAGAAGGTGCGGCGATTTTTCACCTGCGGGCCGTCCACGAGGGTGAAGGTGTTGACGTTGTAGCGGGAGTTTTCCGTCACGGGGTTGGCGACGGTGCCGGCGACGAACGGCGAATAACCCATCGCGTAATTGTGCTGCGGGTTGATGACATTGCTCTCGAAGTAGCTGAAGGTGAGACCGACGGTATTATTGAGGAAGGCCTCGGAGTAGTTGAGGCCGCCGCCGGGTTTCAGGCGGCTCGTCGGACGGGCGCCGGGGCCGGGCACTTCGCCGAGGCGAAGCATTTCACTATTGGCGGAGAGCGTGAAGGTGGTGCTGAAGCGCCGGCCTTTTTGTTGAAAAGCATTTTTCGTGACGGCGTTGATCACGCCGCCCGTCGAGGGTGCCATCCACGGCGGCGGTGCCTTGAAAACTTCAATGGTCTCGATGTTGGAAATCGTCGCGGAGCTGAACTCGAAGGCGCGGCTGGAGGCGTCGGAGCTGCCGGTGCTAGAGCGTGGCGGGGTGCCGGCGGCAGCGGGGATCTGGCCGTCGAAAGTGAAGAGCGTCGATTCTGGGTCTTGGCCGCGCATGGAGACGGTGCTGGCGTCGGCGTTGGAGAAGTTGACCTGCAGGCCGGGCACGTAGCGGAGAAATTCGCCGATATTGCCGTCGGGCACGATGCCGAGGGTGTCGGTGGAGATCGCCTGGATGAACACGTCGGATTTTTTCTGCTGGTTGATCGCGGCGGCGTTGCCCTCGGCCTCGGCGGCGACGGTGAAGGCACCGAGTTTGTAGATCCCCGAGGTGAGCGTGAAATCCTGAGCGGCCTTGGCGCCGGCGGCGACGGTCACGCGACGTTTCTCGGTGTCGAGGCCGGTGTAGGAGACGACGAGATCGTAGGTACCGGCAGCGAGACCGGTGAGCGCATACGTGCCGTCGCGATCGGTGAGGACCGTGCGGTTGGTGCCGTCGATCTTGATCTCGGCGCGATCAAGGAAAAGACGCGTGCTCTGATTCGAAACGGCGCCTGCAATCGAGCCCGTGCCGGGCTGCGCGCGGAGGCCGGCGGGAGCGAAGGCAAGCGAGAGGAGGCAGAGCAACCCGGCGGCGAAGGCGCGCGTCCGCGAGGAAATTAGGGCGGAGAGACGGGAGGTCATGGTGTTGGTTAAACGAAGATTCGTCGGTGGTGGATGGCCGACCGAACACCTAGGCAAGGCGTGGAAAAAAGAGCCAACGGTCCGCGCGTGGACAGTCCGACGAGCGAATCAACGGACGGTGAATGGGCATCGCCAAGGGCGGGCCGGCTGAAAATTTGGCCGTGGCCAATCGTGGGCGCATCCGAAATGCGGGCGATTCGTCAGTCTGCGCACAGGTACCGGTGCCGCACCTCGGCGCGCTCCGACCCTGGGTCGCAAAGCTCACTTTTATGAAACACTCCCGTTATTTCTTAACCGCTCTCATGATCGGCCTCATGGCGTCGGCCGAGGGATTGGGCGCCGATGTGTCGATCGATTGGCTGGATCAAACTGCGCCGGGAGCCGGCACCGGTGTCAGCTTCGGTGTGCCGTGGCCGCAGGGGGCGGTGAAGAAGGACCAGACGTTTTCGCTCAGGGCGGCCGATGGGAAGACCTTGCCGGTGCAAACGTGGCCATTGGCCTACTGGCCGGACGGCTCGCTGAAGTGGAGCGGTCTGGCGACAGCGACGGGCGCGGGCGTGGCGGGGCCGTTTACTTTGGCGAGCGGGACGAGCGCGGCGACAGATGGCGCGAAGCTGACTCTCCAGCAGGGCAACGGGGTGATCGAAATCGACACTGGTGCGATGAAGGCCCGACTGCTCACGACCGGGACAAACCTGATCGAGTCGCTCGCGGTGGGCGGACGCGAAGTGGCGCGTGCGGGGCAGCTCGTGTGTATCCTGCAGAATGGACCGGACGCGGACGAGGGCGCGATGCCGCGGCGCGATAAATTTCTGAGCAACGTCCACAAGGTCACGGTCGAGCAGGCTGGGCCGGTCCGCGCGGTCGTCAAAGTGGAGGGAATGCACAAGGCGGTGAACGGTCCGCGCGAGTGGCTGCCGTTCAGCGTACGGCTGTATTTTTATGCGGGGCAGGAGTCGATCCGCGTCGTGCACACGCTCGTGTTCGACGGCGATCAGCAGAAGGATTTTATTCGTGGCGTCGGCCTGACGTTTGCGGTGCCGATGCGCGAGCAAGCTCACAATCGGCACGTGCGTTTCTCCGGACCCGACGGCGGTCTCTGGGCCGAGCCCATCCAACCGGGCGGCGGCAACGTCACCCAGGCTGCGGGCCAACGGATCGAGGGCGGGCGTTTCTATGCGGACAACGAGAAGGAGCAGCACGCGATCTGGAGCGACTACAAGCTGTCGCAGCCGACACCCGAGGGATTCACGATCACCAAGCGCACCAATCCGCAGAGCACATGGTTGTTTGCGGATGCGGGCCGGCGGGCATCGGGGTTGGCCTTCGTCGGCGATGTCAGCGGCGGGCTCGCGCTCAGCGTGAAAGACTTCTGGCAGTCGTTTCCCACGGGGCTGGAGATTCGTGACGCGGCGAAGGCCACGGCGCAGTTGACGGCGTGGCTCTGGTCGCCGGAGGCACCGGCGATGGACATGCGGCACTACGACACCCGTGCGCACGGGCTCAACGCGACTTATGAGGACGTGCAGCCCGGGATGAGCGTGGCCTATGGCGTCGCGCGAACGAGCGAGTTGACGCTCTTTCCTGCGGGCGAGGTCCCGACGAAGGCGGCGATGGTGGCCATGGCGCGGGCGGGCGAGCGGCGACCGCTGCTGGTGGCGTCACCGAAATATCTGCACTCGACGGGTGTATTCGGAGTGTGGAGCTTGCCGGACCGTTCGACGCCCTTGAAAAAGACCGTGGAAGACAAACTTGATTCCGTGTTGGCGTTTTATCAGCAGCAGATGGACGAGCGCCACTGGTATGGCTTCTGGACCTTTGGCGACTACATTCACAGTTATAACAACGCGCAGCACGTCTGGTATTACGATTGGGGCGGGCACGCGTGGCAGAACACGGAGCTGGGAGTGCCGCTGTGGGTATGGACCAGTTTCCTGCGCACGGGCCGCGGGGATGTGTTTCGGATGGCGGAGGCACAGACGCGCAACACGAGCGAGACGAATGTCTATCACATCGGCCCGATGCAGGGCTTGGGTTCGCGGCACAACGTCGTGAAGTGGGGCGACGGCGCGAAGGAAGCACGCGTCAGCCAGGCAGCGCACTGGCGGCCGTATTATTACCTGACAACCGACGAGCGCACGGGCGACATCATGCGCGCGCAACTCACCGCCGATCTCGCGGCGGTGAAGCACGACCCGATGCGCCTCGCGCAACCGGTGCTCCCGCAGGACCCGAAATTCCCCGGCCGCATCCGCATCGGGCCGGACTGGTTTGCGCTCGCGGGCAATTGGATGACCGAGTGGGAACGTACTGGCGACAAGCAATGGCTCGACCGCATCAACGCGGGCGTCGATGCCATCCTCGCGATGCCGTATTGGATTCGCTCCGGAGTGCGCAACGGCCTGAATCCCGACATTGGCGCAGGCAAGATCGGCCCGCTCAAGGGCGGCGGCAGCATGACCGTCGGCTACGATCCCGCGACGGGAAAACTTTTCCCGATTCCCGATCCCGTCGTTGGCCAGCAGGTGCCGGTGAACTACAATCTCTCCACGATTCAAGGTGGGGCGCAGGTGATGTTTGAATTGGTCCCCTTGCTCGGCCGCGAAGATTGGAAGAAAGCGTGGTTGCAGTATTGCCGGCTCGGCAGCGCGCCCGGCGACGTGCTCGACAAGGATCGCGCGACGGGCAACGAAGGCGCCGACGCGCAGTATGTCGAGACGGCGCAAGGCGGGCCGCGGCTCGCCGCCTATGCCTACGCGCAGACCAAGAATCCCGCGTATGCGCAGCGGGCGATCGCCGCGCTGAGCCGCGCCCGGGGAGCGACGCCGCGCCTCATGAGCGGACCCGACTCGCTCAATCCGGTGCATGAATCGGCGGGCGTCTCCACCAACGACGCCGCGCAGACGAGCCTCACGGTGATCGAGATTCTCGCGCTGTGCGCGGACGCCCTGCCCAACGAGCTGCCACCCGCGCCCGAGAGCGGCGCCGGTGGTCGCGGGGGCCGGGGCGGGCGTGGCGGACCGCCGGCACCGCCAGCGACCGGGAAACAGTAAATATCCCCGTGGAAAGCCTCGGGGCATTCTCGGAAAATATTAGCAGCAGTGCCCGCGCGAACGTGCTGGCGACTCATTCGCCCATCGTCGCGAGTAAGCTCGCTCCCGCTCTCTCCGACCAGCCTCGCGTGCTATTTTGACGATAGTCGAAATACCGCTCACTCACACTCGCAGCGATCAGCATTCAACAACTCAAATGACGTCGGGATCACCCTCGTCCAAACCAGCTCTGGGGGATCGCAGCCGGCGCAAATAAGTTCTCCCTGAAGTCCCACCGACGGCCGCGAAAAACGGGGCGGTCGCGGTGGTCCGCAGGTCGCGCCGCCGAAAAAGTAAGCGCCCCGTTTGGCGACGGGTAGGTGCCGCACAGACGTAGCGAGGATCAACGGTGAAATTGAACGCAACGCGGTTTGAAATCGGCCCCGTTGACTGACTGTCCGGCCAAGCGGCGGGATGGTGCCACTTGCGCATGAACGCGTTGTTCTCAGTGTCCGTCCTCCATCGTTCGCCGTTTCTTGCCCATCAACTGCGAGGCCGCACCAAGGAAACCGGCGGCGGCGGCTCAGTCCTCAAACTTTAACTAACTTCATGAAGTCCCTTATCGATCCCCGTCCTGCCCCGCGAGCGACCCTCGCGGCTGCGGTCAGTCTCTCCTCGCTTCTTTCCGTTTGGTCTTGGGCGCAAGCGCCCGTTGCACCCGGTGCCGCGCGCGCCGCGCAGGATCTCGCCCGTTACGACAAGAACAAGGACGGCAAGCTCGACGCCGCTGAACTCGCCGCACAGCGGGCCGACGAGACGAAGGCCGCCAAAGCCGCGACGGCCAACACGCCGACAGGGGACGGGGATACGGTGGTTGAGCTCTCGCCGTTTCAAGTGAACGCCGGGGCGGACAAAGGCTATCTCGCCTCGAACACCCTGTCGGGCACGCGCCTCAACTCGAAGCTCGAGGATCTCGGTGCCTCCATCACGGTCGTTACGAAGCAGCAGATGCTCGACACCGCCATCCTCGATATCAACGACATCTTCCTTTACGAGGCGAACACCGAGGGCACGGGCAATTTCACGGCGTTTACCGTCGATCGAAATGGAGGGGTGAACGACAGTGTCCAGAGCGGTCCCCAGACGGCGAATCGCATCCGCGGTCTCGACACCGCGAATACGGCGCGCGGCAATTTCGCGAGCAATTCCTCCATCCCGATCGATCTCTACAACACGGAGGCGGTGGAGATTTCGCGCGGACCCAACGCCAATATTTTCGGCCTCGGGAACACGGCGGGTACGGTGAACATCATCGGCACGCAGGCAAATCTCACGCGGCAAATCTCCACGTTTACGGCCCGCATGGACAGCTATGGCGGCTACCGCACGAGCCTCGATCTGAACCGACCGATCATCCGCAACAAACTCTCCGCGCGCGTTTCGGCGGTTTACGAATCAAAAGGCTTCAAGCGTGAGCCGGCGGCCGAGATGGTGCGCCGCCAGCAGGGAGCGCTCACCTACAAACCGTTTTCGACGACGACGATTCGCGGCAGCTTTGAGGCCTACAACAGCTACGCGCGCCGGCCGAATTCCGTCACGCCGCGCGATGCCGTTTCCTACTGGAATGCGGTCGGGCGTCCGACCTGGGACCCCACGACCCAGATCGTGACCTTCGCCAATGGCGCACGATCCGGACCGTTTACCGTGGCGCAAGATGGCAATCTCCCGCTCGGGCTGCTCGCCCAAGGCACGGGATTCTACAACCGCCCCAGCATTTACGTGGACAACGGCGACATCCGATTTTGGAGCGTCAATCGCACCAGCGCGATCCCGACGTCCGGGGCGTTTGCGGGCATCGCGACACCGGACAATCTCACGACCAATCTTCGTTTTCTCGAGAGTGGTACGGATCTCCAGCGACTGCGCGGCACGCTGTTCCCGCTCTTCGTGACGCCGAGCATCACCAGTAAATCGCTCTACGATTGGTCCTCGGTAAATTTCGTCGCGCCTAACTACAACAAGGACAAAGCCGATATCACCACGATTGAGATCGAGCAGGAATTTGTGCGCACCAAGCACCATCTTCTGGCCGCGCGGGCCGGCTGGTTTCATGAGGATGTGGATAGCTACAGCCGCAACTTTATCGGCGGCACGAATGCGGTCCTCTACGTCGACGTGAACGAAAAACTCCTCGACGGCCGGGCCAATCCCTACTTTCTCCGCCCGTATCTCGCGGCCTCGGAACCCACGCTCTTCAACCGGCCGAACGTGAACGATATTCAGAGCGCGGATCTGGCTTATCAGCTCACGCCGGCCAACACCCCCCGCTGGCTGGGCTGGATCGGCCAGCAGAAATTTGCGGCCCACGGCGAGACGCGCCGCATCGACACGGCGACCTTCCGCTATCGCGATGCGATCATCGACGATCATCCGTGGATTAATCTGCAGAATCGCACGGGCGTGACGGCGGCGCGCGCCTACTACAAATACTACGTCGGCGATAATCAGGGACAGAACATCGATACGGCTCCTCCGGCGATCTATGGCCTCAGTGGAAAATATCCGTTTACCTGGTTCAACGCATTGACGAACCAGTGGGTCAACGAACCGTCCACGATCGGCGAAGCCGGGGTGACGCCGTCCAATCGGACGCGGCGCGAGATTCGCACGCTGTCCGCCACGACGCAGAATTTCTTCTTCGCAGATCGCATCGTCACGACCTTTGGTTTGCGCAAAGACAAAAATCGCAGCCGCGATTCGAACGGTGCCACGGTAGATGCGGCGACGGGTTTCTTGAACTACGACGCCCTCGATGTCTGGGGCCCGTGGTTGGAAAAATCGGGCGAGACGAAAACCTCCGGCGTCGTGGTGAAACCGCTCTCCTGGTTGCGGGGTCAT
The DNA here is from genome assembly GCA_945861235.1 of Opitutus sp. GAS368. Taxonomy (GTDB): domain Bacteria; phylum Verrucomicrobiota; class Verrucomicrobiia; order Opitutales; family Opitutaceae; genus GAS368. The sequence continues at coordinate 728 of CAMATV010000041.1, read as the reverse complement.
TTCAACAAGTCCGACAGTTTTCAACCCGCGACGACTCAATACAATCTTTACGGCGAGGTTCTGCCCAATCCGACCGGCAAGGGCCGCGACTACGGGCTTTCTTTTGTGCTCCTCGACAGCAGCCTCAGCCTGAAGATCAGCCGCTACGATACGACGCAGTTCAATTCGCGCGGGGGAGATGCGGGCATTGTCGCCACGCGGGCGATTCGCATGGACACGGGCCGCAGCGGCAACGGAAACGATTCGTTTAATTTCGAGACCTGGGCGACGCTGTTATCAAACTCCCGATTCACCGCGCAGGGAATTATCCCCACGGCGGCGCAGACATCTGCGGCGGTGGCAAAGATCATGCAGTTGCCCGAAGGCTTCCTCGACACGCTGGTCGGCAAGAACATCGCGGAGACGTCTGATCAGGTGTCGAAAGGTCTCGAGCTGGAGCTGAACTTCAATCCCACGCGCAATTGGACCTTGAAGATGACGGGGGCCCAGCAGCAGACGATCGACAGTAATATTTCACCGCGCCTGCAGCAGTTTCTCGATTCACGGCTCCCGGTTTGGCAAGGCGTGAAGGACGATGCCGGCGTCAATTGGTGGACCTCCCTAATCGGCAGCGGCGGTGCGCCCGTGAACTTCTACACCGGCAACGTCGCGGCGCCGCTCAAGCTCGCGATCGCCAACAATGGCAAACCCCGTTCGCAGGTGCGGGAGTGGCGCTTTAACGCGATCAC